>CBHWAL010000143.1:0-9341 GCA_966111495.1 uncultured Achromobacter sp.
ACCGGCAGCTCGCGCCGCATTTCCGAAATCATCGGGGTCATGGACGGCATTGCATTCCAGACCAATATCCTTGCGCTGAATGCGGCCGTCGAGGCCGCGCGCGCGGGCGAGCACGGCAAGGGTTTCGCGGTCGTGGCGTCAGAGGTCCGCAATCTGGCGCAAAGCAGCGCCGCGGCCGCCAAGGAAATCAAGGCCCTCATCACCACGTCGGTGGCGCAGGTGGAGGGCGGCGCGGTGCAGGTCCAGTCCGCGGGGGGCACGATGGAGGGCATCGTCGCCTCGTCTCGACGCGTGACCGAAATCATGGGCCAGGTCGTTGACGTGTCGCTGGCGCAATCGGACAAGCTTGCCGGTGTGACCGAAGACCTTACCGAAACCCACGTCGAGACCGCAAGGCGATTGCGCGCCGCCTAGCGGACAGCGCTGGTGCCCGCCTGCCGGGCGCCAGCGCGCGAGTGCGCTATAAAGACGGCATTGCCGATCATTCGTGGCCCGCGCGGGCAGTTTCCGCCGCGGGCCGCGCCATTTGCCCCGACGTGTCCATGACTGAATCCGAAGCCCTCGCGCTTGCCACCCACCGCCATTACAAGGGCGGCCTGTACCGCTATATCGGCATCGCCCGCCATTCCGAAACCGAGGAGTCCATGGTGGTGTACGAACACCTCTGGCCTCACGAGCGCGGTCTCTGGGTACGCCCGGCCGATCTGTTCTTCGGGCAGCTTGCCGACGGCTCGGCCCGCTTTGCGGCCTTGCACCCGGCGGAGTAAGCGCGTGACCTATTTCTATCGGCGCACGCGTGCGGCCAATACATCTCCGGCCCGTCCCGCCCCGCGTGCGCAAGCGGCCTTGACGCACGCGCTGCAAGCGCTGGGCGGCCCCTTTATCGTCGCCGACCTGGAAACGACCGGCCTGTCCACATCAAGCTGCGAAATTCTTGAATTTGCGGCGGTCAGAGTCGGCGAGGGCGGTGCGGTGGTAAACGAGTACGCGCAAGTCGTGCGCACCTGCGGCCGTGTCCCTTCCTTCATATCCCGCCTTACCGGCATCACGCAGGCCGAAGTCGATCGCGACGGCATTCCGGTTGCGCAGGCCTTCTCGTCGTTCCTGAGTTTTGTCGAGGATCTGCCGGTGTTCTTCCATAACGCCTCGTTCGACCGGCGCTTCCTCAGCGCGGCTGCGGACCAGACGGGGCTGCCTTTCCCGAACGCCACGCACTGCACGTTGGCGCTGGCGCGCCGCGCGTGGCCCGAGTTGCCTTCGCACAAGCTCGACATCCTGGCGCGACACGTCGGCGCCTCGCAGCCGACCCACCGGGCCTTGGCTGACGTGCGGACGACGGTTGCGGTCGCGTTGGCCGCCAGCGCTCGCCTGGCCACGGCGTAACGGGGCGCCATTCCTGTGGGGGTTCCGATGTCCGATCTGGAAGCAATCCGGCTCGCCGTGCGTCAGTTCACGGCCGAACGCGAATGGCAGCAGTTTCATTCGCCCAAGAATCTGGCGATGGCGCTGGCAGGGGAAACGGGCGAGCTGGTCTCGCTGTTCCAGTGGCTGGATGAAGACGAGTCGCGCCATCTGCCCGCCGCCCGGCTTGCGGACGCCGCGGACGAGATCGCCGATGTGCAGATGTACCTGGTGGCGTTGGCGGATCAGCTGGGCATTGACATCGCGCAGGCGGTTGCCGGCAAGATGGTGAAGAACGCCCAGAAGTACCCGGCCGATGCGTTCCGGCGCAGCGCGCGCAAATACAACGAGCCGCCGGAAGAATAACGCCGGTCCGCGCAGCCGCCCGGACCGGCTCCGAACGTTCAGATCACTTTCTGCTCGTGGTGCACCTGGGGCGGTTCAACGAAAAAGCCGCCGACAAGCTTGCGCCATTCCTGGAAATCGGCCGACTCCCGGAAATCCACCATGTGGTTTTCGACCGTTTCCCATTCCACCACCAGCGTGTAGCGCTGCGGCTGCTCGATGCTGCGGTACAGTTCCATGCCATGGCAGCCCTTGGCGCGCAGAAATAGCGGCTTCGCCTGGGTAACACCGGCTTCGAACAGCGCTTCCTGTCCTTCGCGGACGTGGATGCTGGCAATCTCCTGAATCATGGCTTGGTCTCCGATTGAAAGGGGGTGGGCAAGGCGGGAGTAGTATGGCCGAAAACTTCGCTTGCAGCCCGTCTCATGAATCACCGAGCCGTCACATTGACTCGTCTCATTTCCGTTCGCCTCCTGTGGTATGTCGGCGTCGGCGTCATTGCCCTGATGTCCCTGTACCTGCATACGCAATTCGGCGTCGCGGTGCTGCTGTCGGCCATCGCCATCTATATTCCGCTGTCGATGCTGGGGTTGCCGCTCGTCGCCTGGCTGTGCCTGTCGCGCCGCACACGTGGCCGTACGTCCGGGTTGCCGCCCGCCTGGCCCGCATATCTTGCCGGCGTCACCGGCATTGTGCTGCTGGCAAGCTATCAGGTGCTTGCCAATCTGTACGTGGCCGAATGCGGATTTCTGCTTGTGCTGGTTTCCGGGGACCTGATGCTGGCGCGTCGCGAGGCCGGCTGGCTGCTACGTCTGGCGCGTTAGATATCACGCGTGAGCCTCACGCGACCGGCCCCATCCTTTGAGCTGAAAGCCGCCCGCAAGCGGTGCTTGACGAACGCATCGCGTCATCCATATGCATGGCCGCGTGAGGCCGCCATCTACCCTTTCAGGTTTGTGTAATTCGCGAGTCCATCCTCCAGAAAGACCTGGTCGTTCGTTTAACCGATACCGACCTGCCTAGGACGGCGCAATCATTCCGTACCAATACGAAAGTCCCACGCCCTGCCAAACCAAGGCGCGGTTCCTGGGTAGTAACGGTCCGCGCCGGTCGGTCTCCGGCACCTGTGCATCCGTGCAGACGGATCAGGAGGAGCTCAAATGAAAAAGCTCGCAGCAGTCGCCGCGTTGTCATTGTTCGCCGCATCGGCTTACGCCACTGGCCCGGGCCAGGTCGGAGGTTCGGTGACCGGTCACGCCGGCGCCATCAACGGTACCGCTTCATCCATCTCCACCGGCAGTTCGGTGGTGGCCACCCAAGTCAACGGCTACGGCTCGTCCAGCCAGACATCGTTCGGCAGCACGGGCGGCATCGCGGAGGTAGGCGGATCGTTCAGCCGCGACGGCACGCAGGTCGTCACTAGTACGCGGCAGTATGCCAACAGCGAATCGTACGGGCATGTGTCGGGCAACGCGCCGATCATGGTCGGCGACAGCATCGCCAACGGCGGCGCGACGTTTGGCAAGACGGACACGAGCGCGTCGGCGACGGGCTCGTTCCACGCGGCAAATATCGGCGCGTTCGGGTCGATACACGGCATCGGCTCGGTGGGCCATGTCGTTGGGTTCAATCGCTGACCCAATTATCCGGACGGCTTCGGCCGTCCGGTCGAGGGGACATCATGAAGACCATAGTTCTAGCCATCTCCCTGTCGCTCGCTGCCATGTCGGCGGGGGCGCAGACCAGCACGTCCAGTTCCACGACGTCGGCATCGTCCGGGTCGACCAACGCGGGCAACAACCAGGGCATCACACTGAATTCAAGCAACAGCGGGACCAGCACGTTGCGCAGCGCGCCGCCGGTCGGTGGCCAGAGCTTCTACGGCTCGTTCTCGTCGGACAGCTGCATGGTGTCGGCGGGCGGGGGCGGTTCGGTGGTGGGCTTCGGGATGAACGTTGCGATTCCGATCGAAGACCAGAAATGCAGCCTACGCCGCAACTTCGAGCGCACGATGCAGGCGGCCGCGTCAACCAAGGACGCCGATCGCTCACGACGTCTGGAGACCGCGGCCATCGACATCCTGTGCCAGACCGACGATCGCACAAAAGCGGCGCTGGTGGCGCAGGGGCTCTGCACCAATCCAGCGCTGACGACGGCGGACCACCGGTTCGACAGCGGCGCCGTGGCGCAGGTCGCACCGCAGACGCCGATCCAGACGGCACGCACGGCGCCTGCCCAGCTCCCGGCGCCGATCACGCAGGGCTATCCGGTATTGTCGGCGGGCAGCGCGGCATTCACCGCGCCGCCGCTGCGCAACCCTCGACTGGAACGGCAACAATTTGCCGACCTGTACTCTCCGGGCTGTGGCGGCCTGCGCACGGCCGGCAATCCGGGTGCGGCAGGCGGCGGGACCGCGACGGGCGCAGGCGCCGGCGCGGGTGCCGGCGCCGACGCCAGTAGCATGGTCGGCGGGGACGACACTTCAAGCTTGGCCTCGTCCAGGCGCTTGAGCACCGTGAACAGCAGCGCGCTGCGCACGCCGTACGCTGCACGCGGCGACGACACATAGCCTCTTGCATTGAAGACCAGATGGCCTGCGTCGATACCGTCCAGGAAGACGTTGGGCGCCGGGGACTCCAGCACGTCCTCGTGATCCGCCAACGCCTGCAGCATCAGTTCACGCACCTGCTCGGCGTCCGTCGACAGGGGCATGGGCAGCTTGATCTGCACGAGGCCAAGCGGATTGGAGCGCGTCACGTTGCGCACCGTTTTCGTCACGAATTCGGAGTTCGGCACGATCACCGTGGACCGGTCGCCCATCTGGATCTCGGTGGCGCGCACATTGATGCGCAGGATGTCGCCTTCGACGCCGCCCAGCGACACCCAGTCGCCCACCTTCACCGGCCGCTCGGCCAGCAGGATCAGGCCCGACACAAAGTTCTGCACGACCGCCTGAAGACCGAAACCGATACCCACCGACAGCGCGCTCGCGATCCACGCGACTCGTTCCAGCCCGATCCCGGCGGCCGACAATGACAACGCCACTGCCAGCACGAAACCGCCGTAGCCGAACAGCGTCGCGGCGGACAACTGCATGCCCGGATCCAGTTCCGTGGTGGGAAGATAGCGGTTGGACAGCCAACGCTTGAGCATCTTCACGCTCAGCAGCGACAGCGCCAGCACGATCAACGCCTGCAGCACGGCGCCTGGGCGGATCTGCGCCTCGCCGATCGCCAGGCCCTTGCGAAGCTGGTCAAAGCGCTGCACCAGATCCATCGGCGCTTCGCCAAACGGCGCCAGCACCAGAATGATGGCAAGCAGCCCGATCGCCACGCGGCCCAGGCCGGACAGCAGCACCGCGGCCTGATCGCGCATGCTGGGCCCTTCGCCTTCCGCGCCGTCCCGGTGCGCGGTGCCCAGCAAGGTGCTGAAACCGTCCTCGACCAGCGTGGAGGCCAGGTAGGCCGACGCCAGCACGATCAGCACCCACAGCACCTGCTTGACCAGGAAGCTGCCGAACGCCACGTAGCCCAACAGCAGGCTCGCAAGGCTGACGATCACCACCGTCCAGATGGCGGCCAGCATCAGCGAGACCCACAGCGGAATCGGCGTTTCGTTGTCCTGCATGACCTGACGGCGCAGGCGGCGGCTGATGGACAGTACGGCCGCGAGCATCGCCATGCTCAGCACGCCCACGATGCCGGTGAGGGTGATGGTCGTGGTCAGACTGGCGTCCAGCAGCACGGGCAGCCGTTCTGCCAGCCAGATCAGCACCACCAGCACGCCCAGCGTGCCGGGAAGCCAGCGCAGGCAGTTCGCCACAATGTCGCTTACCGGCGGCAGGCGCCAGGACGGACGGTTGGTCGACAGCAGCGCGTACCCCATCCCCGACACGAAACCGCCAAAGCAGACCGTGGCCACCAGGTTGGTCAGGAGCGAATCAGTGCTGTCCGACAGTTGCGATCGCCAGTCCAGGCCGGTCTGGATCAGCAAGGCAATCACGCCGGGGGTGGCGACCGACAACGCCACCAAGGCCACTGCCAGGAACGAACGGCGCAGCCGGCCGGGCGGCACTCGAGTTGCCGTGAGCTGCAGCAGATACCGGCCGACCCAGACGCGCAACGCAATTGCCAGACCCGCCACGATGGCGAGCAGCAGCCAACCCCATTTTGGCGTCTGTCCCACAGCGGTGGACAGGTCGTCGCGCAACGCTTCAAGCCGCTCCAGATCGCGGGGAAACTCCTGGCGGAATTCGGCCCAGAACTGACCAGAAAGGAAGGAATCGCGACGTTCGCCCAAGCGCGCCTGAAACTGCTTGCGCCGCTGCGCTGAAATCTGTTCGGCCGTCTGGCCGGCATCCACCGATAGCAGCCGCGCCAGCTTGATCTGCGCGTCCAGCGCGCGGCTGTTCTTTTCCAGTTGAGCCCGCTGCGCCGCCACATCGGGCGCTTCTTTGGCGCCGTCCGGCGGCGTGCCCAGTTCGCTCAGGCGAGCTGTGACGCTGGCCAGTTGCGGCGTCAGCGCTTCGGTTGCGGCGTCCGCCTTGGACTGGATGTCCAGCGCCTCGCCGCGCTGCTTGAGCAGCACGGCGTCGTCCGTTTCGTCGGGGACTCGCTTGCGGATTTCGTCAATCTGCTTGCGCGCCGCGCCGAGCACGGCCTCGGTATCGGCAGGGGCGGCGGGCGGCGCGGCAAAGGCTGGCAGAAAGCAGAACACCAGCAGCAGCGCAGCAAGCAGCGCCGCCAGGTTGGGCGCGCGGACGAGGCGGGCGCGAAAGGGCAGAGGGAGCGTGGTCGGGATCATGTTTCTGGAGCGAGTTCCTCGCGTGGAGGCGGCAGCATAACAAGCCGCCGCTCCCTCCGTTGCAACAAAAACTCGCCTTGCGTCCCTGTATTTTCAGCCGCCGTCGCCTGCGGTCTAGCCTACGCTTGCGGGCCGTGAAATGGGGGCCGGAGCCGAGTGCCGGCGCCCTGTGGCCGGCCAGCCATGACGGCTCTCGCAATCCATATTTACCAGCCGAACGTTTGGAATCACTTCGGCAGGCGGTCGGGCGTGCGTGCAGCCCGAATCCGGGGCTTGCCCAGCACGGCGTCGCAGACCTGCAGCCATGCGCGAGCGGCAAAGGACAGATAGCCGGTCTGCAGCCAGATGTGGCCGACTTCCCACTGGATGCCGGACTTCGCAAGCTTCGCGGTGCTCAGGCCCCGCGTCTTCATCCGCTGCATCAGCGGTTCGGGCAAGAGGGCCACACCCAATCCTGCCGAGGCCATCGCCACCAGAAAATCCCAGTGCGCGCTTTGTGCCGCGATGCTGGGCTGCAGTCCAGCATCGGCAAACGCCTGCCGCAACCGCCGGGTGATCGCAAAGTCGTCGGTGGGAATCAGCAACCGCGCTTCGCGCAGCGCACTCAATGGCAGCGAGGTCTTTCCGGCCCAGGGAGCGTCGGGGGGTCCGATCACCCAGATGGGATAGCTGCCAAATGCCTGCGCGGCCAGGCCGCCGTCGGGAGCGACCGGCAGGATGGTGGCGCCGACCTCCAGTTCGCCGCTGGCCACCAGGCCTTCCACCGCCTGGCCCGTGCCTTCGCGCAGTGTCAGGTGGATGCCGGGATGCAATTCGCGGAATCGCTTGACGACCGGGGTGAACAGCAGATTGATCATCGGCGGAATGCCCACCTCCAGCGCCCCGCGCCCCAGTTCCGCGGTCTGGCGCATTTCCTCCGACAGTTGCCGCATCGTCTCCAGCACCTGCAGGCCGCGCTGGTACATGACCCGGCCGGTATCGGTAGGGCGGGCGGTGTGCCCGTCACGGATCAGAAGCGGCGTGCCGGCTTCTTCTTCCAACTGCCGGATCATCTTGCTGACCGTGGACTGCGTGACGAACAGCGTTTTGGCCGCCTGCGTGAAGCTGGCATGTCTGACGGTTTCGACGAAATACCGCAATGCGCGCACGTCCATGGGAAAGCCGACCCTTCGCGCCGTGCGCGAGAAAAATCCAAATGATGAAAAAAACGACTGGATTGGATGATTTTAAGTCATTACGAGATTTGCTCTTGGCTTCCTATACTGCCGAAAAATCGTCCCGACGCCCGTATCCACGGCCGTCGCGACCTCGGGAAACGCCGCGTCAGACGGTGCCCGGGCGCTGCAGACCACTGTCGCTACGCCCGGCCCTAAGCCGCCAGCCTTTGAATTTGGAGACACCATGCCTTTCGACCGGATCCGCAACGCCGACCTGCACGCCAGGATCACCTCAGCAGAACAGGCCGCCTTACTGGTTCAGGACGGAATGACCGTCGGAATGAGCGGATTCACCCGGGCAGGCGACTGTAAATCGGTGCCGGCCGCGCTGGCGGCACGCGCCGAGCGCGAACCGCTGGCCATCACCTTGATCACGGGCGCTTCGCTCGGCCACGACACCGACAAGATGCTCGCGCAGGCCAATGCGCTTGCACGGCGTCTGCCGTTCCAGGTCGACACGACCCTGCGCCGCAAGATCAATCAAGGCGAAATCGCCTTCATCGACCAGCACTTGTCCGAGACGGTGGAACAACTGCGGGCAGGTCATCTGGGTCCCATCAACGTGGCCATCATCGAGGCCGCCGCCATCACCGAATCCGGCGCGATCGTGCCGACGATGTCGGTGGGCAACTCCGCATCGTTCGTGCAGCAGGCCGACAAGATCATCGTCGAGCTGAATCTGAGCGTGCCCGCGGCCATCGAAGGCCTGCACGACATCTACATTCCGGGCGACCGTCCCGCCCGTCAGCCCATTGCCCTGGTGTCCGCAGACCAGCGCATCGGCCAGACCTGCATCGAGGTCGATCCCGACCGCATCGCCGCCATCGTCATCACGCAGGAGCCCGACAGCCCCTCCAACGCGCTGCCGCCCGACGCCGAGACCAACGCGATCGCAGGACATATCAACCAATTCCTGCGCGGCGAAGTGGACGCCGGCCGCCTGACCAACGCGCTGCTGCCGTTGCAGGCAGGCATCGGCACCATTGCCAACGCGGTCCTCCACGGGTTCGAATCGTCTGATTTTGAAAACCTGATCATGTACTCCGAAGTGCTGCAGGACAGCGCCATCGAATTGCTTGACCAGGGCAAGCTGGCATTTGCTTCGGCGTCGTCCATCACTGTGTCCAAGCCCGTGTACGAGAAGATCCTTGCCAACATGGAGCACTACCGTCAACGGATCGTGCTGCGTCCGCAAGAAATCAGCAACGCGCCCGAAATCGTGCGGCGCCTCGGCATCATCGCCATCAACACGGCGCTGGAATTCGACATCTACGGCAACGTGAACTCCACGCACGTGGGCGGCACGCACATGATGAACGGCATTGGCGGCTCGGGCGATTTCGCGCGCAACGCCCATCTTGCGATCTTCGTGTCCAAGTCGATGGCCAAGAATGGCGACATCTCCAGCGTGGTGCCGATGGTGTCCCATGTCGACCACACGGAACACGACGTTGACGTGCTGGTCACCGAATGCGGTCTGGCTGACCTGCGCGGTCTGGCGCCGCGCGAGCGCGCCCGCGCGATCATCCAGAACTGCGTGCATCCTTCGTACCGGGACGCGCTCCAGGACTATTT
>CBHWAL010000144.1:0-9316 GCA_966111495.1 uncultured Achromobacter sp.
CGTTCAAGCTGACTGGCGCGCAGCAGCGCGTCGTGCAGGAGATTTCTGCGGATCTTGCCAAGCCTTATCCCATGCACCGCCTGTTGCAGGGGGATGTGGGCAGCGGCAAGACCGTCGTGGCGGCCCTCGCGGCGGCGCAGGCCATCGCCGGCGGGGCGCAGGTTGCGCTGATGGCTCCCACGGAAATCCTGGCCGAGCAGCACTTTCGCAAACTTTTGTCCTGGCTGCAGCCGCTGGGCGTGAACGTCACGTGGTTGAGCGGCAGCCTGACTGCCAAGGCCCGGCGCGAAGCCGTGGCCGCCGCCGCCGATGGCAGCGTGCAGCTCGTCGTCGGCACGCAGGCGCTGATCCAGGACCACGTTGAATTTCACCGGCTGGGCCTGTCCATCGTGGACGAACAGCATCGCTTCGGCGTCGGCCAACGGCTGGCGCTGACGCGCAAGGGCGAAACCGTCCGCGGCCGCATCGTGCCGCATCAGCTCAACATGAGCGCGACGCCCATCCCGCGCACGCTCGCCATGACCTTCTTCGCGGACCTGGACGTGTCCGTGATCGACGAGCTGCCGCCCGGGCGCAGCCCCGTGGTGACCAAGCTGGTTTCGGACGCGCGGCGCGAAGAGGTCATCGCCCATATCGCGCAGGCCGCGCGTGGCGGCCAGCAGGCCTATTGGGTCTGTCCGCTGGTCGAGGAAAGCGAGGCCCTCGAACTGCAAACTGCCGTCGACACCTACGAAGGCATGCGGACTGATCTGCCGGACCTGCGGATCGGCCTGGTGCATGGCCGCCTGCCGCAGGCCGAGAAGGCTTCGGTGATGCAGGCTTTCCGCGATGGCGAGATCGACCTGCTTGTGGCCACGACCGTCATCGAAGTCGGGGTGGACGTCCCCAACGCGTCGCTGATGGTGATCGAACACGCCGAGCGCTTCGGCCTTGCGCAGCTGCACCAGTTGCGGGGACGCGTGGGGCGTGGCACAGCCGAGTCCGTTTGCGTGCTGCTCTATCAGACGCCGTTGTCCCAGGTCGCGCGCGAACGTCTGCGCGCCATGTTTGAAACGTCCGATGGTTTCGAGATCGCCCGGCGCGACCTGGAACAGCGCGGCCCCGGCGAATTCCTGGGAACGCGCCAATCCGGCATGGCGCTCTTGCGCTTTGCCGACCTGGAAACCGACGCCGCGATTGCCGAAGACGCGCGCGACGCCGCCGCGTGGCTGCGCGCCGAACATCCCACCGTCGTCGAGGCGCATCTGGCGCGCTGGATGCGCGGCCGCGAAGACTTCCTGCGGACCTGACATGCGGCCCGTCAACCTTCTTGAATCCTCAAGCGCCGGCCACGGGGCCGGCGTCATAACCCCGGGGGCGTAGTCCACCATGACTCTCACCGAACTCAAGTACATCGTCGCCGTCGCCCGCGAGCGGCACTTTGGCCGTGCGGCCGAGGCCTGTTTCGTCAGCCAGCCGACGCTGTCCGTGGCCATCCGCAAGCTGGAGGACGAGCTGGGCGTGACCCTGTTCGAACGCGGCGGCTCCGAAGTCGGCGTGACGCCCATCGGCCAGCGCATCGTCGCGCAGGCGCAGAAGGTGCTCGAGGAAAGCGCCAGCATCAAGGAGATCGCCAGGCAGGGCCACGATCCGCTGGCCGGCCCGCTGCGCGTCGGGGTCATTCACACCATCGGACCGTACCTGCTGCCCAAGCTGGTGCCCGTGCAGATCGGCCGCACGCCGCAGATGCCGCTGCTGCTGCAGGAAAACTTCACCGTGCGTCTCGTGGAATTGCTGCGCCAGGGCGAGATCGATTGCGCCATCATGGCCTTGCCGCTGCCCGAAGCCGGCCTGGTCATGCAGCCGCTTTATGACGAGCCTTTCGTGGTGGCCGTGCCCAACGACCATGAACTCGCGCAGCGCAAGTCCATCGACGCGCAGGACCTGAAACAGCAGACCATGCTGCTGCTGGGCAGCGGCCATTGCTTCCGCGATCAGGTCCTTGAAGTCTGTCCCGAACTGTCGCGCTTTTCGGCCGCCAGCGACGGCATCCAGCGCACGTTCGAAGGCTCCTCGCTCGAAACCATCCGCCACATGGTCGCGGCCGGCATCGGCGTTACGGTGCTTCCGATCACTGCCGTACCCGAAAACCCGCCCGCCAACAGCCTGTTGCGCTACGTGCCGTTCGAAGGCCACGTGCCCGAGCGCCGGGTGGTGCTCGCATGGCGGCGCAGCTTTCCGCGCCTGGCCGCCATCGAGGCGCTGGCGCAGGCCGTCTATGAATGCGAACTGCCGGGCGTGAAGATGCTGGCGGGCGAAGCAGCGGCCGTGCAGGATTGACGCGGGGCGTTCCCACGCCGCGTCAATCGGTCGCAGTTCATCGTAAGAACGGCGCCGCCATAACGGCCGTTCTGTCGTGTTTGCAGTGGTATTCTTATTTCCGCCTTTTTCCATAGGAGCTAGCAATGGCCAAGTCCACCAAGAAGACCTCGAGCGTTCCGCGCATCAACATCGGTATTTCGGACAAGGACCGCGCCGCGGTTACCGGCGAACTGTCCAAGTTGCTGGCCGATTCGTACACGCTGTACCTGATGACGCACAACTTCCACTGGAACGTCACGGGGCCCATGTTCAACACGCTGCACCAGATGTTCATGACGCAGTACACCGAAGAATGGAACGCGCTGGACAGCATCGCCGAGCGCATCCGCGCGCTGGGCCACTACGCGCCGGGCACGTATCGCGAATACGCCAAGCTGTCGTCGATTGCCGAGCCGGAAACGGTGCCGGACGCGCTGGAAATGGTGCGCCTTTTGGTCGACGGCAACGAATCGGTCGCCAAGACCGCGCGCGCTGCCTTCGAAAAGGCCGACGCCGCCAACGACCAGCCCACGGCCGACCTGCTGACGCAGCGCCTGGACGTGCATGAAAAGAACGCCTGGATGCTGCGCAGCCTGCTGCAGTGATCGGAACGGCCGGCTTTCCTCAAGGAAAGCGGCCGGTTCCTTTCAGCAAGATGGCCGCCCAGAGGGGCGGCCATTTTTTTTGCCGGCCTCGCGCGGCCTACAGGTCGTACACCGGAATGGGCGGAATGCGTTTTGCCGGCGGCGGAATGCGCCACGACGCTCTGCGACGCAGCGCGCCCAGCAGTTTCAGTCCTTGCGGCCAGTCGGCCAGGCCGCTGTCCGCATTGATATGGCCGGCGCCGGGCAGGACCACGACACGGCTGCCCCAGTCCGCCGCGAAGACGCGCGCGCGTTCCAGCGCGCAATAGGGATCATTGTCGCTGGCGACCACCACGCTCTGGAAAGTCAGCGGCTGGCGCGGGATGGGCGCGAAGCCGCGCAGGCAATCGGGCGTATCGGCGCGTTCTACGTCGGCGGGCGCAACCAGCAGCGCGCCGGCGATCTTGGCGCGCAAGGGGACCGGGAGGGCGGCGCGGATCAGGCAGCCGAGGCTGTGCGCCACAAGCAGAACCGGGCTGCGGGCGTCATCGACCTCGGCCGTCAGGCGGGATATCCAATCGGAAGCGCAGGGGTTTTCCCAGTCGTGCTGCTCGATGCGCCGGGCGTTGGGCAACAGGGCGTGCCACCGGGACTGCCAGTGGTCGGGGCCGGAGTTTTTCCAGCCCGGGACGATTATCGGTTGGAGTCTCATGCGGCACATGATGCCGCCGCCGTTTAGTAACTCAAACGAATTAATGGTCTTTTGCATATACGGCGTTCGGAATAAGGCGGGGCGCCTTGAACGATGCCGCAGTGCATCACAAAACCCCGGAAAACCCTGCGCCAACCCGCCCAAAAGCCGAGATATTTCAGTGTATGCTTGCCGTGCAAATGCACCGCCAACGGGCATGACATCTATGTTTCCGGCCGTCAGCCCGTTGACGGATCAACGATTAAAAGTCATTCGAGGAGTCCACTCATGAAGCCAGTTTTCCGTCTGACCCCGGTCATCGCAGCACTGGGCGTCGCCGCTGGTTTGACGTTTGGCGCGGCCGCGCACGCGCAGACCATCAAGATCGGCGTTGTCGGCCCCACGACCGGCGCGGTCACGCAGTATGGCGATATGGTCCGTGAAGGGGTCGATACCGCGGTCGAGCGCATCAACGCCGCTGGCGGCATCAATGGCAAGAAGCTGGAAACCGTGGTCATCGACGACGGCTGCGAACCCAAGCAGGGTCCCAACGCCGCCAACCGCGTCGTCAACAGCAAGATCGGTTTCGTCGTGGGCCACGTGTGCTCGGGCGCCACCATCGCCGCCGCCGACATCTACAACAACGAAGGCGTGGTCATGGTCACCCCGTCGGCGACGTCGCCGGCCCTGACCGACGGCAAGAACTACGAGTTCATCTTCCGCACCATCGGCCGTGACGACCAGCAAGGTCCCGCCGCCGCCAAGTTCATCCTCGACAAGATCAAGCCCAAGAAGGTCGCCGTGCTGCACGACAAGCAGTCGTACGGCCAGGGCATCGCCACCGCGGTCAAGAACGACCTGGAAAAGGGCGGCGTGGCCGTCGCCGTGTTCGAAGGCATCAACGCCGGCGACAGCGACTACTCGGCAGTCATCACCAAGCTCAAGAGCCAGGGCGTGGACTTCGTCTACTACGGCGGCTACCACCCCGAAATGGGCCTGCTGCTGCGCCAGGCGGCCGAGCAGGGCGTGAAGGCCAAGTGGATGGGTCCGGAAGGCACGGGCAACCCGGACATCAACGCCATCGCGGGCGACGCCGTTGAAGGCATGCTGCTGACGCTGCCGGCCGACTTCACGCAGAACGCCGCCAACGCCGACATCGTCAAGGCATTCGAAGCCAAGAAGCGCAACCCCAGCGGCGCGTTCCAGATGACCGCCTACGCGGCCACGCAGGTCATCGCGGACGGCATCAAGGGCGCGGGCTCGGACGATCCCACCAAGGTCGCCAAGTACCTGCACGCCAATTCCTTCGACACGCCGATCGGCAAGGTGTCGTGGAACAAGCAGGGTGACCTGACGAACTTCCAGTTCGACGTGTTCACCTGGCACAAGGACGGCTCCAAGACCGTCTACAAGTAAAACGCAGCGCGGCGGGCCGCTACAAGCTCGCCGCACGCGAAGGGCGCTTGTCCGGCGCCACAAAAGAACCGGGCCGCAAGCTGATCGCTGGCGGCCCGGTTTGTTTTTGCGCCTTGGGGGCAGGGGGCGGACGCCCCGCCGATTACAGTCCCTGGACGCGGCGGCCGGTGTCGGCCTCGAACCAGTGCAGGGGATGGCGGCCGTCCGGGCCCACATTGACCTGCATGCCGACCTTGGCCGACGACTCTGAAAGCTGGCGCGTCGTGCAGCGCACGACCAGCGTGCTCTTGCCGCAGCGGCAGTGCACGAGCTGTTCCGAGCCCAAGGTCTCAACCATTTCGACTTCGGCCGGAATGCCTTGGGTGTTCAGCAGCATGTGCTCGGGGCGCATGCCCATGATGATCTTGCGGCCACGCACCTGCGACGGCACCTGCAGCGGCGAGATCTCAAGGTGGTTGCCATCGGCGGTCTGCACCGTGCCGTCGCCAGCCACCTGCACTTCCATCAGGTTCATCGGGGGCGAGCCGATGAAGCCGGCGACGAAGGTCGAGGCGGGCTTTTCAAAGACTTCCATCGGGGTGCCGATCTGCTCGGGCACGCCCTGGTACATGACGATCATGCGGTTAGCCAGCGTCATGGCTTCGACCTGGTCGTGCGTCACGTACAGGCTGGTGGTGCCCAGGCGGCGATGCAGCTTCATGATTTCCAGGCGCATCGCCACGCGCAGCTTGGCGTCCAGGTTGGACAGCGGCTCGTCGAACAAAAACACCTTGGGTTCGCGCACGATGGCGCGGCCCATCGCAACACGTTGGCGCTGGCCGCCCGAAAGCGCGCGCGGACGGCGGTCGAGCAGATGGGCCAGTTCCAGGATCTGCGCGGCGGCATCGACGCGCTTCTTGATCTCGTCCTTCGAGAACTTGCGGATCTTCAAGCCATAGGCCATGTTTTCGAACACGGTCATGTGCGGGTAGAGCGCATAGTTCTGGAACACCATGGCGATGTCGCGCTCGGCGGGTTCCAAGGTGTTGACGACCTTGTCGTCAATGACGATATCGCCGCTGGTCACGGTTTCCAGGCCGGCGACCATGCGCATCAGCGTGGACTTGCCGCAGCCCGAAGGGCCGACGATGACGATGAATTCACCGTCCTTGACGTCCATGTCGATGCCATGGATGACCGGCACGTTGCCGGCATAGGTTTTCTTGACGTTACGGAAGCTGAGAGTAGCCATGAGTTATTCGTGTTCGGAGTCGTGTTCGGGTGGGCGCGGGTGGGGTGCGATTACTTCTCGGTATCGACCAGACCCTTGACGAACCATTTCTGCATCAGGATGACGACCAGCGCCGGCGGGATCATCGCGAGCATGGCGGTGGCCATGGTGATGTTCCATTCGGTCACGCTGTCGCCGCCGCTGATCATCCGCTTGATGCCGATGACGACGGGGTACATGTCTTCCTGCGTGGTGATGAGCAGCGGCCACAGGTATTGGTTCCAGCCGTAAATGAACTGGATCACGAACAGTGCCGCGATGCTGGTCTTGGACAGGGGCAGCAGCACATCGCGGAAGAAGCGCACGGGGCCCGCGCCGTCGATGCGCGCGGCCTCGATCAGCTCGTCCGGCACCGTCAGGAAGAACTGGCGGAACAGGAAAGTGGCCGTGGCGGACGCGATCAGCGGCAGGGTCAGGCCCGCATAGCTGTTGAGCAGGCCCAGATCGGCCACCACCTTGTAGGTGGGCGCGATGCGGACTTCGACCGGCAGCATGAGCGTGACGAAGATCATCCAGAAAAAGAACATGCGGCCCGGAAAGCGGAAGTACACGACCGCAAAAGCCGACAGCAGCGAGATCGCGATCTTGCCGATCGAGATCGCCAGCGCCATGATCAGGCTCACGTACATCATGCGGCCGACGGGCGCGCCCGACGAACCGCCCGACGATCCGCCGAAAAGGGCCTGCATGTAGTTGTCCACGAAATGCGGACCGGGAATCAGGGACATCGGCGCCTGTGCGACTTCCTGCGCGGTCTGGGTGGACGCGACGAAAGTGACGTAGAGCGGAAATGCCACCATCGCCACGCCGCAAAGCAGAATGACGTGGGCCAGAATATCCAGCCAGGGACGGCGTTCAACCATTGTTATCAGCCTCGGACAAAATCAATACTGCACTTTGCGGTCGACGTACCGGAACTGTACGACCGTCAAGGCAACCACAATGAACATCAGGACGACGGACTGCGCGGCGGACGAACCGAGGTCCAGACCGCGGAAGCCGTCGCTATACACCTTGTAGACCAGGATCGAGGTCGACGTCCCCGGACCGCCTTGCGTCGTCGTGTCGATCACGGCGAAGGTGTCGAAGAAGGCGTAGATGATGTTGACCACCAGCAGGAAGAACGTGGTGGGCGACAGCAGCGGGAAGACGATGGTCCAGAAGCGGCGCGCGGGGCTGGCGCCATCGATCGCGGCAGCTTCGATCAGCGAGCGCGGAATCGATTGCAGGCCGGCCAGGAAGAAGAGGAAGTTGTACGACACCTGCTTCCAGACGGCCGCGATGATCACCAGGGTCATCGCCTGGTTGCCGTCCAGGCGGGGATTCCAGTCCACGCCCGACTTGCGCAGGGCCACGGCCAGGATGCCGACGGAGGGCGAAAACAGGAACAGCCACAGCACGCCAACGACGGCGGGCGCCACGGCATACGGCCAGATGAGCAGGGTCTTGTAGACCCCGGCGCCGCGGATCACGCGGTCGGCCATCACGGCCAGCACCAGCGACACGCCAAGGCCGACACCGGCCACCAGCACCGAAAACACGGCGGTGACGCGGAAGGAATCCAGGTAGCTCTGTTGCGAGAACAGTTCCATGAAGTTGTCCAGGCCAACGAACTGCGAGGACAGACCGAAGGGATCTTCTAGACGCAGGGACTGCCACATGGCTTGTCCGGCGGGCAGGAAGAAGAACACCACGGTAATGATCAGCTGCGGCAGGAGCAGCAGATAGGGCAAGGTCTTGTGCCCGAATACAACGCGTTTTTCCATAGGGGGAACCCAAGGTACAGAAAAGCGGCGGTTGAAATAACCGCCGCCTGAAACCGCCAGCGCGCGTGCCGCGCGAGGCGCCCGGAGCCCGAAAGCACCGGCACTCATAAAAACACGATAGGCTTAAAGCCCCAGAAAAACCAGGGCTTTAAGCCTCGTAAGTCCTTGTCGCAACATGGAAAATGCCGATTGACAAGGCAGTCAGATCGCGCGGAAGGGCGTTACTTTACACTCTTCTCGAACTTTTCCAGCAGCTCGTTGCCGCGCTTGACGATGTTCTCGGCGCCGTCCTTGGGTGCAACCTTGCCCGAGACGATGCGTTCGATTTCAGCGTCCTCGATCTCGCGGATCTGGGGCAGGAAGCCCAGGCGCAGGCCGCGCGATTGGGCGGTCGTTTCGACGTTCAATTGCTTCACGCCGACTTCGGTGCCGGGGTTTTTGTCGTAGAAGCCTTCCTTCTTGGTCAGCTCGTAGGCGGCCTTGGTGACGGGCACATAGCCAGTCTGCTGGTGCCAGCGGGCGGCGATTTCGGGGCTGGCGAGGAACTTGAAGAACGCCGTCACGCCCTTGTAGGTTTCGGGCTTCTTGTTGGCGAAGACCCACAGCGAGGCGCCGCCGATGATGGTGTTCTGCGGGGCGCCTTGCACGTCGGCGTAGTAGGGCAGCGTGGAGGTGCCGAATTCGAACTTGGCGTTCTTGGCGATGTTGGCGCGCAGACCGGACGAGCCGGTGATCATGGCGCACTTGCCGCTGATGAACAGCGAGTTGGGCTCGTCGCCGCGGCCGCCGTACATGAAGATGCCTTCCTTGCCGAGCTTGGCCAGGTTTTCAAGGTGACGCACGTGCAGCGGGGTGTTGATGGCGATGCGCGCATCCAGGCCGCCGAAGCCGTTGTCCTTGGTGGCGTACGGCACGTTGTGCCAGGCCGAGAAGGTTTCGAGCTGGGTCCACGACGGCCACGACGTGGTGTAGCCGCATTCCTGGCCTGCGGCCTTCAGCTTCTGGCCGGCAGCGGCCAATTCTTCCCAGGTCTTGGGGGGATTGTCGGCGTCCAGGCCAGCCTTCTTGAAGGCGTCCTTGTTGTAGTAGAAGACGACGGTCGAGCTGTTGAACGGCATCGACACCAGCTTGCCGTCGGCCGACGAGTAGTAGCCGGCCACGGCGCCAATGAATTCCTTGGGATCGATCGGGTTGCCGGCTTCTTCGGACATCTGCTGCACCGGCTTGATGGCGCCCTTGGCGTACATCA
>CBHWAL010000145.1:0-9227 GCA_966111495.1 uncultured Achromobacter sp.
TGATGAGCCACGCAGCGGGCGCGCCGCTGCGTGGCTTTCTCTATGCCGTCTACGCCTCAGACGCGCGCGGGCAGCACCACGCCCGAGCACTCCCCAAAGCCGATACGCGGATAACCCGCCTTCACGCATTCGGCGCGGATGATGATCTGGTCGCCATCCTGCAGGAAGGTGCGCTTTTCGCCCCACGGCAGATCGAACGCGGTTTTGCCGCCATTGCTCAGTTCCAGCAGCGACCCGGCTTCCGAAGGCTGCGGGCCGGACAGCGTGCCGGTGCCCAGCATGTCGCCCGGCTGCAGGTTGCAACCATTGACCGTGTGATGCGTGATGAGCTGCGCGACGTTCCAGTAGGCGTCGCGGAAATTGCTGCTGGACAGCTTCACCGGCGGCTTGCTGGCGGCGCGCGATTGCTCAGTGGTCATCAGCACCTGCATCTGCACGTCGTACGCGCCCTTGGCCCGATTGGCATCCGAAGCCAGGTAAGGCATCGGCTGCGGCTCGCCCGCGCCACGGTTCCACTGCGTGCGGAACGGCTCCAGCGCTTCCATCGTGACGATCCACGGCGAGATCGTGGACGCGAAGTTCTTGGACAGGAAGGGGCCGAGCGGCTGGTATTCCCAGGCTTGGATATCGCGAGCTGACCAGTCGTTCAGGATGCACAGGCCAAACACGTGCGAGTCCGCGTCGGCCAGCGTGATGCGTTCGCCCTGGGCGTTGCCGGTGCCCACGAAGATGCCCAGTTCCAGTTCATAGTCCAGACGCGCGCAGGGGCCGAACTGCGGCGCTTCGCCTTCGTTGGCGGGGCGCGTCTGGCCGACGGGGCGCGGGAACTTCTGGTCCACGCCAATGCTGGAGGCGCGGCCGTGATAGCCGATCGGCACCCACTTGTAGTTGGGCAGCAGAGGATTGTCGGGACGGAACTGCTTGCCCACGGCGGTGGCGTGGTGCACCGAGATATAGAAGTCGGTGTAGTCGCCGATGCGGGCGGGCGTGGTGTATTCGGCGTCGGCCTGCGCGACCAGCAGCGGTTCCACGGTGGCGCGCAAGGCAGCGCCTTCGCGCAGCGCGCGCGACAGAGCCAGGCGCAGTGCACTCCAATGCGATTGGCCCAAGGCCATCAGCGCATTCAGGCTGTCGGTGGCGCAGGAGGCCAACGCTTCTGCGGCCAGGCCTTCGAACGGCTGCTTGGCGGCCAGCGCGGACAGGTCCAGGATCTGGTCGCCGATGGCCACGCCGGGCCGGAACGACTCTTGCGTGCCCTTGCGGCGGAATGCGCCGTAGGGCAGGTTCTGCACGGGGAAATCCGACGTGTCCGAATTGGCGCTGGCGACCCAGCTCTTCAAGGACGGGTCGTGGGTTTCGTTGATCGCGGTGGTCATGGCTGCGTGTCTCTTTCGATGTGTTTATGAGGGGCCCCCCCGCCGCCGCCGCCTGCCGGCGCCGCATCAACCAACCCCCAACCGGCTATGCGCCCACCGCGCAACGCCGCCGGCAACAAAGGCTGACGCGGACGCGTCACGCCTTCGTGGGATCAAAGTGCTTTGCGATGCCCTGCCAGCACCGGTAGTAATCGCCCTGCAATTCTACCGACGCCAGCGCCTGCTCCGTCGGGCGGATCACGCGGCGGGTCTCGAACATGAACGCCATCGTGTCGCGGATGTAATGCGCCTTGCTGGTGTCCGCGTGCGACGCCTTTTCGAAGGTCTCGGCGTCAGGGCCGTGGCCGCTCATGCAGTTGTGCAGGCTGGCGCCGCCGGGCGCGAATCCGTCGGCCTTGGCGTCGTACACGCCCTGGATCAGGCCCATGAATTCACTGGCGATGTTGCGGTGGAACCAAGGCGGACGGAACGTGTTTTCCATGGCCAGGACGCGCGGCGGGAAGATCGCGAAGTCCATGTTGGCCGTGCCCGGGGTGTCAGACGGCGCCGTCAGCACCGTAAAGATCGAGGGATCGGGGTGATCGAAGCTGATCGATCCGATGGTGTTGAAGTGGCGCAGGTCGTACTTGTAGGGCGCATGCGTGCCATGCCAGGCCACCACGTTCAGCGGCGAATGGTCGATCGACGCGCGCCAGAAGCCGCCCGTGAACTTCGCGATCAATTCAAAATCGCCGTCCACGTCTTCGTACCAGGCCACCGGCGTCTTGAAGTCGCGCGCGTTGGCCAGACAGTTCGAGCCGATGGGACCCAGTTCTGGCAGGCGCAGCGCCGCGCCGAAGTTCTCGAGCATGTAGCCGCGCGCCGTGCCGTCCAGCAGCTCCACGCGGAATCGCACACCGCGGGGGATGACGGCGATTTCCAGCGGTTCCAGGTCGATGAGGCCCAGTTCGGTCGCCAGGCGCAGCCGGCCCTCTTGCGGCACCAGCAGCAGTTCGCCGTCGGCGTTGTAGAAATAGCGGCCCTGCATCGAGCGGTTGGCGGCGTACAGGTGGATGCCTACGCCGCCCTGTTCGTCGGGGCCGCCATTGCCACCCCACGTCTTCACGCCTTCCAGGAAGTCGGTGGGGGCGTCGGGAATGGGCATCGGGCTCCAGCGCAGCTGGTTCGGCGTGACCGGACCATGGCCGAAGGTGCTCAACCACCCCGTTGCGCCGTCAAACGCTTCAAAAGGCTTGTGCTGCGCGCCCGGACGGATGCGGTACAGCCACGAACGGCGGTTTTCCACGCGCGGCGCCGTGAAGGCGGTACCGGACAATTGCTCGGCATACAGGCCGTACGGACATTGCTGCGGCGAATTGCGGCCGGCGGGCAGGGCGCCGGGCAAGGCCTCGGTGGCACATTCGTTGCCGAAGCCGGTCTGATATTGCAGTTCCATGGAATCCTCCTGGGTGGCGGGCGCGGTGCTTGGCCGCGCAGCTTGGTGTGGTGGCGGAACGGGCGCCGCCCGAGCCGATGTTCCATTGTCGGAAAAAATCCCCCTTGCGGCTACGGGAATGCAAAAATAGCGACTATAAATTTTGTGAATAGTAGGGGGTCGCCAATGGCCGAACTGCGCGACGTGGATCTGAACCTGCTGCTGCTGTTTCAACACTTGCTGGAAGACCGCAACCTGTCCGCGGTGGCCCGGCGCATGGACCTGTCACAGCCCGCCGTCAGCAATGCGCTGCGGCGCCTGCGTGTCGCGTTCGGTGACGAGCTCTTCGTGCGCACCGCGCAGGGAATGCTGCCGACGCCGCGGGCCCAGCGCCTCGCCGGCCCCGTCAGCGAGGCACTGGGACTGCTGTCGCAGGCGTTGCAGGATCAGGACGTGTTCGATGCCGCAACCAGCAGCCGGCGCTTTCGCGTCGCCATGACTGACGTCGGTGAAATCCACTTCATGCCGCGCCTCATGGAAGTCTGCGTGCAGAAGGCGCCGCAGGTGCGCATCGACTCGGTGCGGGTGCTGGGGCCGGATCTGCCGCGCGAGATGGAGTCGGGCCGGGTGGATCTGGCGATCGGCGCGTTCGATGAAATGGGGGCTGGCACGCTGCAGCGGATGCTGTTTCGGCAGGGCTACGCCACGCTGTTCCGCCAGGCGCATCCCACCGCGCATGCTGGCATGGGAATCAAGGCGTTTCGCGCCGAGCGTCACCTGATCGTGTCGCGGGCGGCGCCGTATGGGCAGGTCAATCAATCGATGGAGCGCGCGGGCGTGGACCTGGCCGAACACTTCAGCGTGCCGCATTTTTCGGCCGTGCCCTACATCGTCAGCGCGACGGATCTGCTGGCCACCGTGCCGGAGAAGCTGGCGGCCAGCGCCGCCGCGCCGTTCGGCCTGCGCTTCATGACGCCGCCGCTGAAAGTCCCCGCGCTGCAGACCAATATGTACTGGCAGCGCAGGGTGGATCGCGACGGCGGCAACCAGTGGTTGCGCGCCTTGATCGTCAATACGTTCGCGGTCGGTTCATGAGGACCTGCGCCCCTTAAACCGCCTGCGTCACGGACGCGCGGGCATGTTGCAACGCTTCCTTCAGCAGCGGCAGGTCGCCCAGGTGATTCGCCAGCAGCAGAATCAGCGCCGCGTTCAGCTCCTGGCTCTGCTCGTTCGTCAGGTCGCGATGGGCGTCGATCAGCGCTTCATAGAAGTCGTCGGGCGCGCTCAGGTTGGTTTCGGTGATAAGCATGGTGACAACCTTTGGATTCACGCGCGGCCCGTCGCGCGCTGTACTGCGGCGGCAACGGCGTCGGCATTGAAGGTGCGCCAGCGCGCGGCGATGTGCTGGTCGGGGCGGATCAGGTAGGCGGTGCCGTCCTGCGCGTCGTAGCGCTTGGCCAGGCAGCCCTCGCTGTCGCGCACCACGGCCACGTCCGCGGCCACGGCGGACAGGTCGCACTGCGTATCGGCCACCAGCACGGCCTTGACCGGCACCGGCGCCATCCGCAGCGCCTGCAACGCCAGCAGCGTGTCGCGGCCCGGCAGCGCGCCACCGCAGAACACCGCCAGCACGAACTCGCCATCCAGTTGCGACAGCCACCAGCCCGCTTCGCCCTGGATCTGCATCGGCGCATCCAACGCCACCGCGCCCGGCGCCATGCGGCCGGTGAAGGCGTCGGCATCCGGCGTGTTCAGCGGCGATGCGGCGTACGTGGCCGGCAGCGACAGCCGGCCGCTGTTCACGAGCGACCGCGCGAACGGATGGTCCTTGGCCAGGTTGAGCACCGCGTTGCGAAAGCTGCGGCTGATGTCGCTCTTGGGCGTGATGAAGTCGGTGGCGCGCGACGAGTTCAGAATGTTCTCGTCGGCCGCGAATTCACGTTCGGCGCTGTAGCTGTCGATCAGCGTGTCGGGCGCCAGGCCGGCCACGACGAGCTTGAGCTTCCAGGCCAGATTCTCGGCGTCCTGCACGCCGCTGTTGGCGCCGCGCGCGCCAAATGGCGACACGCGGTGCGCGGAATCCCCCGCGAACACGATGCGGCCATGGCGGAACTTGTCCAGGCGTTCGCACGCAAACGTGTAGACGCTGACCCATTCCAGTTCGAATTGCGCGTCCGGACCCAGCAGCGCGCGGATGCGAGGCAGCACGTTTTCAGGCTTGACGGCTTCGACGGGGTCGGCGTTCCAGCCAAGCTGGAAGTCGATGCGCCAGACGTTGTCGGGCTGGCGGTGCAGCAGCACGGACTGGTTCGGGTGAAAGGGCGGATCGAACCAGAACCAGCGTTCGGACGGAAAATCCGCCGTCATCTTGACGTCAGCGATCAGGAAGCGGTCGCGGAAGATGCGGCCATGGCTTTCCTGGCCGATCAGCTTGCGCACCGGCGAACGCGCGCCGTCGCAGGCGATCAGCCAGTCGGCATGCAGCGTGTAAGGCCCTTCGGGCGTTTCGACGGTCAGCGTCACGCCGTCATCGCCCTGCATGACGCCGGCGACCTTGTTCTTCCAGCGCAGCTCGATGTTGGGCTGCTGGCGGGCCTGCTCGTACAGATAGCCTTCGGCGTAATACTGCTGCAGATTGATGAACGCCGGCCGGCGGTGGCCGGGTTCGGGCAGCAGGTCGAAACGCCAGACTTCCTGTTCGCGGAAGAAAATCTTGCCCACGTTCCACGACACGCCCTTGTCGATCATGCGCTGGCCAACGCCCAGGCGATCCCAGATTTCAAGCGTGCGCTTCGAAAAGCAGATGGCGCGTGATCCTGTGGACAAGCGGTAGTCGTCATCCAGCACCACCACGTGCACGCCCTGGCGCGCCAGGTCCAGCGCCGTGGTCAGGCCGACAGGGCCGGCGCCCACCACCACGACCTGATGGCGCGCCGGGTCGGCCGCCGTCTGGTCCGCGTGCTTTTCATAGGCGAACTCCATCGCCTGAAAGTCGATGTCTCCCACGGTTGTCTCCTGTGTGGGTCATTTTCTAGTTATGCGGACACGCTGCGCCGCAAGGGTCGCGCGTGTCCGGTTCTTGCTTGTCAGGTCAGGGGAGAGGTCAGCCTTCCAGCTGGGCCCACATCTCCAGGTCGCGCTTGTCCGTCCAGATGCGCGGATGCGTGTGGCCCGAGGCCTCGTCAAAGGCGCGCGACACGTCGAACGGCATGCAGTGGTCGAAGATGACCCAGTCGCTGTAGCGCGGCTTCATGAAGTCGTAGACTTCGCGGTAGATCGTCTTCAGGTCCTTGCCTTCGGCCACGCCGCGGTTCACGGCGCCGTACAGGTCCGTCAGGAAGGCGCGCGTGCCGGCCAGGCCTTGGCGCACTTCGGTGGCGTTCTTGAGCGCCGGGCCGCGGCCGGGCACCATCTTTTCGGCTTCAAAGCCCGACAGCGCGTCCAGCGTCGTGGGCCAATCGCGGAAGTAGGCGTCGCCGCAATAGGGCGTGGACTGGTACTCGACCAGGTCGCCCGCGAACAGGATCTTCTGTTCGGGCAGCCAGGCAATGGTGTCGCCCTTGGTGTGGCCGCGGCCGACCTGCAGCAGCTTGACTTCCAGGTTGCCCAGGTTGACCGTCATTTCGCCCTTGAACGTCATGGTCGGCCAGACCAGGCCCGGGGGAATCGATTCGGCGTTGCGGAACAGGCGGGGGAAACGGCCGATCTCGCTGGCCTTGTCCTGCTCGCCGCGTTCGGCGATCAGGTCGTAGGTGTCGCGGCTGGCCAGGATTTCCTGGGCGTTGTAGGCCGACGCGCCGAACACGCGCACGGCGTGGTAGTGCGACAGCAGGATGTACTTGATGGGCTTGTCCGTGACTTCGCGGATTCGGCGGATCACATCCTGGGCCATGACCGGCGTGGCTTGGGTGTCGATCACCATGACGGCCTCGTCGCCGATGATCACGCCCGTGTTGGGGTCGCCTTCGGCGGTGTAGGCATAGGCGTTGTCGGACAGTTTTTCGAACGAGACGACCTTGTCGTCCATGTCCGCGTGCGAGGCGAATTGCTTGCTCATGGAGGCTCCTTCCACTTTTATAGGAATACGGTGTGTGGAAGGAAATATAGCCCTGCGTTAGTTTTCGTGCAATACGTTTGCTATAAACGAATTCCCCAGTTGTAACGGTGATTTTCCTAGGCGCCGCGGACCGGCAAGGGTCAATTCCGCTGGCATTTCGGGCAGTAGTAGGTGGCCCGCTGCCCCTGGACGAAACGGCGGATCGGGGTGGCGCAGACTCGGCAGGGCAGGCCTTCGCGCTCGTACACGGCCGCGTGAATTTCAAAGTAGGCGCCCGGCTCGCCGCTAGCGCCCACGTAGTCGCGCAGCGTGCTGCCGCCGGAGGTCAGCGCGTCGGCCAGCGTGGCCCGCACCATGTCGGCCAGCCGCTCGCACCGGGCCAGCGACAGCTTGTTGGCCGGTGTCTTGGGATTGATCCGGGCGCGGAACAGGCTTTCCGAGGCATAGATGTTGCCCACGCCGACCACCGCCATGCCGGCCAGCAGCACCTGTTTGATGGCGGCGGAATGGTTCTGGAAGTGCCGGTGCAGCCAGGCACCGTCGAACCGCGGGTCGAAGGGTTCGATGCCCAGCTTGGCCAGCAGCGGGTGCGCCTCGATGGGGCCGTCGGCGGCGTCGTGCCACAGCACCGCGCCGAAGCGCCGGGGATCGTGCAGGCGCAGGACCGCGCCGTCGAAGATCCATTCGACATGATCGTGCTTACGAAGGAATTCCCCGGGCGACACGCTGCGCAGCGAGCCCGACATGCCCAGATGCACGATCTGGGTGCCATGTTCGAAGCGCAGGAGCAGGTACTTGCCGCGCCGAGCGCATTCCAGCACCGTGCGTCCGCCGATCAGGGACGGCAGTTCCGGCGGGATGGGCCAACGCATGCGGGGTTCGTGGACAACCAGTCGCGACAGCGTCTGGCCGGTAATGATGGCGTCGATTCCTCGGCGCGTGGTTTCGACTTCAGGCAGTTCCGGCATGAGCCAGTGTAAGATCATCAATTGCGTGTACGAAGATTGTGCCATCAACCGGACGGGCCGCGTGAAGTCGTCTTTTAAACAAATGAATATCGGGATCGCCGCGTTGGGGCTTGCGCTGGCAGCAATCATGGCCCCGCCGGCCCAGGCCGCCGACGGCCGGACGCGTGACGCGACGGGGCCCCGGATGGCCCCCCAAAGCCGCCAGCCCGAAACCGAAGTCATCCGCCTGCGCCCAGGCCAACTGCCTTATGTATCGCTGACCGGCGATATCTTCTACCGCGTACTGGCTTCCGAAATCGCCGCCCAGCGGGGCATGTACGGCACCGCCGCCACCACCATGGTCGGTCTGGCCCGTGACACCGGCGACCCTCGCCTTGCCCGCCGCGGCCTTGAGTTCCAGCTTGCCGGCGGCAACCTGCCCGGCGCGCTGGACGCGGCCCGCGTCTGGGCCCGCCTGGCTCCCAACGACGTCGAAGCCAGCTCAACCGAGCTGGCGCTGGCGGCCGCCAAGGGCCAGACCAAGGTTCTGGCCCAGGCGCTGCGCAAACGCATCGATTCCTCGCGCGACAAGCCCGCCGCCATCGGCCAGGCGCTTGCCGTGCTCAGCCGCCTGAACGACCGGCGCCTCGCGCTGCGCATCCTGGACGAATCCCTGAGCGATAGCGTGCGCAAGCTGCCCGCCGCTCACCTGGCGTTGGCCGACGTGGCCTCGGCCGCCGGCGACTACGAGCGCGCCGCGCAGGAATCCCGCGCCGCGCTGGCCGCCGATCCCAAATCCGAAGGCGCCGCCCAGCGCGTGCTGGAGTACGGTTCCAAGGTCGACCCCAAGCGCGCCCAGACCGAGGCGCGCGCCTTCATCAACCGCAATCCGGGCGCCCGCAAGGTGCGCCTGATGCTGGCCGGCCAACTGGCCGACAGCGGCGACTACGATGCCGCCCTGGCCGAACTGCAAGCCATGTCGCGCCGGTCGCCCGAAGACTTCGACCTGCTCTTCATGCAGGCGCAACTGGCCTACAAGTCTGGACAGCTGCCGCAGGCCAAGACCCTGCTGCAGCAGTACCTGGATGTCCAGAACCAGCGCCAGCGGGCCACGGTCCCGGGCGCCACCGACGCCGGCGCAGCCGCCGCCGATGCCCACGTGCTGCTGGCGCGCATTGCCGAAGACCAGGGCCATTACGACGAAGCCATCGCCGAACTCGGCCGCATCGACGACCCCACGCTGCGTTATTCCGTGCGCATGCGCCAGGCCACGCTGCGCGCCAAGAGCGGGCGCGTCGACGACGCGCTGGCCATGATCGACTCGGCCGGCCCGCAGGACGAAGAAGAACGCGCCCTGGGTGCGCTGACCAAGGCGCAGATCCTGCGCGACGCCGACCGCATCGGCCAGGCGGTCACCGCCCTGGAAGCCGCGG
>CBHWAL010000146.1:0-9203 GCA_966111495.1 uncultured Achromobacter sp.
GGAATCATAATCCGCAGGTCCCCTGTTCGAATCAGGGATGCGCCACCAAAGAATTTAAAAAAGGCCCGCACATTGTGCGGGCCTTTTTCATTCGGACAATCCCGGCCTCAACCCATCAAGTCCGATACACCGTATCGCGCCGACGGCCGCCCCACGTCGCAGCCAGACTCGCCACGAACGCGCCAATCAGCATCGACGCAAAGCCCCACAGCGCAAACGCCGCAGCGGCCTTGCGAGCCGTGTCCGCGGCTTCCTTGGCTTTCACCTTGGCTTCTTCCGCGGTCTTCTTGGCGTTCTGGATCGCCTCGTCGACGCGGCGTTGCGCCACGGCGGGTTCCACACCGGCTTGCGCGGCCACGACCTTCACCACGTAGTCGCGATCAGCGGGCGTCATGTCGCCGCGCGTGATGCTCATCGCGACGATGCGGCCGACTTCGGCACGGGCCGCTTCGGGGTCGGTGTTGGCTTCGGGACGTTCCGAGCGCATCAGGGTGTCGGTGAGATAGTCGGTGGCGCGTTCCATGCCGCCGCCGCTGCTTGCACCCGCCGCGCCAGCCGTCGCAGCTGCGGTAGCCGCGGTGCCGGCAGTGGCCGCCACCGACGCGCCGGCCTTGGCCGCGCCAGATGCCATGGACGCGAGCGCCGATCCCAGCAGCGCAGCGCTGATCACCGCGCTCAGCGCCCAGACCAGAAAGCCATGCGCCGTATCGCGGAAATAGACCTCATCCGAATGCACGTCGACCCATTTGGTCCGCAGGCGTCCGGCGACATAGCCGCCGATGCCGTACGAGAGGATCTGCGTGATCAGCATCCAGACGATGATGCCGATACCGATGGCCGGGGCCGACATGCCTTCGTCGCCCCAAGGCGAGACGGACAGGAAACCCAGGCCGGTGCCACCGGCAAACAACGCGAGCGAGAGCGCGGCGGCAATCACCGCGCCGGCGAAGACCGCCGCCCACGACACGGCCGAAATGGCGGACTCACGTGGAGGCACGCCATCGGCATAGGGTTGGCTCAATGAAGACGTATTTTGCATGATCGATCCTTGTCCAGAGTCTTACGCAGCCGCACTGACGCGGGTGCCAAAGCGGGAATGACGAACCGGCCTTCAGTGCCAGAACAGCGCCAGCAGAATGATGATGGGAATGGGCACGCCAAGCAGCCACAACAGGATGGAGCGCATGGAAACCTCCTTGCTTCGATGAATGAATCTGGATTGAAGTGACGCCGGCCCAATCAGGCCAGGTCGATGGTGCCCGGGGCGCGGGGATCCGGCGCGGGCGGCGTGGGGTCGATGACGTCAGGATTGTCGGCGGGACGACCCGGGTCCGGACGCGGATCGTCCGCAGGGGCATTGCCCGGGAGCGCCGGATCGTCGGGCGTAAGATCGTCCGGCTGACCGGGTTCTCGATGCGGGATCTGGGACATGGTTGCCTCTCCTCAAGCAGCGCACGACGCGCTTCGGTTGAGCATCAGCAAATGGCGTGCCTGAGACCCTTTCAGGGCAAGCCGTCAGTCCTTGCGCTTGCCGCCGGTCACAGCGGCCCCGCGTTCGGGGGCCTCGCCCGCAAGAAAAGCAACAACGGCGGCCTTGCCGGCGGCGGAGGCTTCATCCTGGCTGGCATATCGCCTGTCCGAGTAATTGGTGCTGCGCACATTCCCGGATTGGGGATCTAGCAAGGTGATGATCCAAGCAAATTCGCCAGGCGAAAGCTGGCGGACCTGCAGGGTGGCGCGCGTGCCGGGACGTAGTTCTTGCGGCATCTGGCGGCCTCTTCGGTGTTTCGATGACGCCATCGTAGCGCAATCGCGCCAAGCCGCCGCTGCGAAACGGGGCGTCCAAAAAATGCTGCATTCGCACACAGGTTTCATGCTGCAGCGTGCGCGGCTAATCCGCCACAAAGCGCTGTGCCTGCAAGGAAAACCCTAGGGTGCAGTCCTGCAATACAGGCGCACAATCGTCTCAAACATCAAGACCGCTCAGCGGCGCCGAATCCCCTAATTAAGGCGAGGACGGAGACAACATGACTTACGTAGCAGTTTTCATGAGCTGTTTGATGGTTATGGGTATCGTCGCGTTGGTGATTCAAACGATACGAAGCGCAGGGCCCGAACCCTGGCTGAAGATATCGGCGGCGATTGTGAGTTCCACCTTTGCATCGCTAATGCTGGTCCCATTGGGATTCGCCGTTGCCCTGACGATGCTCGTCGACTAGTCTCCCCCACCGAAAGCCAGGCCCGGACTATCCGTTACGGGCCGGCTTGCCGCGGGTCGCCGTCCAACACAACAATGAACCGGCGGTGACCATCGCCACGCCCTGCCAGAACGACAGGGTGAGCGGCGTCGCCAACCAGAGCGCGGCAAAAAAGGTGGAGAAGACCGGCGTGAAGTACGACGCGGTGGCCAGCAAGGTCAGGTTGCCTCGCAGTATCCCCACGTTCCAGAATGCGTAGCCGCTAGCCATCGCGCCACCGGCAACGCATAGCTCGATCGTGGCTGGCGTCGTGAACGCAAGCGCGGGCTCCGCGCTGATCGCGTACTTGATCCACAGGACAGCAGCGGTCAGCAAAAAAAACAGCGCGACGCCGTTTTTACCGTCGGCAAAGCGCTTGGTCACGTTGCAATACACGGCCCAGATGATGGCGCCGCTGAAGGCCAATCCATAACTGAGAGGATTGCTCGACACATTGGCGACAGTGCGTTCATACGACAGTCCGCCGGCTCCGCCCACGACCCACACGATGCCGCAAACCGACAACAAGATGCCCGGCGCTACCCAGACGCTTGCCCGCTGGCCGTTGATGATCATGGCAAACACCACCGTCAGGCACGGCCACAGGTAGTTGACAATGCCCAGCTCAATGGCTTGCCCCCGATCGGCCGCAAATCCCAGCGACAGCGACAGGCAGATCTCATAAGCGACGAACAGCAGGCTGCCCACGATGAGATAGGACCGGGGAAAGGTGCGCAGCTTCGGGAAGCCCAGCAGCAGTACCAGCAAGATGGAACCCACTGTATAGATGAGCGCGGCGCCGCCGATCGGGCCGAAGTTTTCACTGACACCGCGAATCAGGCCAACGACCGTGCCCCACAGCAGGATCGCCAGCAAACCCAGGGAAGTGGCCGCATTCCGGCCAGGATTCAATTGCATTACCGTTTCCGATTGCGCGCCGTGCCTGTACGAGGATTTGGCTGGCCCGGCGCCAACGCGGCAAGTTTAGCGAAAACCGAACGGAGAAATCGCGTCATGGCTATTTCCACACGCAGGATGAGCGACGTGCTGGCAAGCACGGATTCGGGACGGCTTTACCGCATTGAAGTGTTTTTGCGGACGGAGGATGCAGGGGCTGATGCCGTGCCGCGCCCCGGCTTGCGCTACATATTCAGAACGTCCGAAGGCGATTCCGTCATTGCGCTGGACGACAAGCGCTATCGCCTGGGATCAGGCGAAGTCGTGACGGCCCTGACGCCGCGCCACGGCACCTGACGCGCCCGGGCCTGGCGGCGGATTCACTGGTCCAGCGCCACCCGCCGCTTGCCCAGGCCCTTGGCCCGATACAACGCCACATCGGCGCGTTCGAGCAATTGCAGCATGGTGGCGCCCGACTGGGGATAAACCGCAATCCCGATGCTCGCCGACACCGCGACGCGAACGTTGGGATACGGCAGCGACAGGCTCTCGACCAGCGCCTCGGCCACCGGCCGCGCGTCCTCCTGATTGGCGCCCAGCAGCAGCACCGCGAACTCGTCGCCACCCAGCCGCGCCGCCACGTCGGAAACCCGGATGGCGCTGGCCATGCGGTCGGCGGCCTCCTTGAGCACCGTGTCGCCCGCGGCGTGACCGTGCATGTCGTTGACTGCCTTGAAGCCGTCCAGGTCGATCGCCAGGATCGAGAACGAATCGCCGCTGCGCTGCGCGACGGCCAGCTCGCGCAGCACGAGCTCGCCGAACAGCACCCGGTTGCACAAGCCGGTCAGCGGATCGTAGTGCGCCAGGTGCTGCGCGCGCGCCAGCATGCGCGACGCCTGCAACATCGCGGCCCCGACGTCCTGGGCTTCCTTGATGTGCGTGGCCGGCAGCTCCACGGTGCAGCCCTCGCCCAGCGCCAGCGCGGGCGCGACCAGCCCCTGCACTGCCGACGTCAGCCGGCTCGCCAGCCTGAGGGCCAGCCACAGCCCCAGGCCGAACGCGAACAACGTGCCCAGGCCGATCCACGCAATGGAGCGGTAGAGGTCCGTGGTCAACAACTGCATCGGCGCGCCAGCAGCAACCGTCCAGCCCGACAGCGCCGACCGGCTGAACGCGGTGTAAACCGGCGTGCCTTCCTTGGTGATCGTCTCCAACGATCCTTCGCCTTCCTGCTGAACGGCGCGGGCCAGCGCCGGCACCGCCTTCTGGCCGACGAATTTCGACGTGTCGCGGGTGCGGGCGACGATGGTTCCGGAGTCGTCCAGCACTGCGGCCACCCAGCCCTCGGGCAAGGCGCGGCGGCCCAACACGTTGCCGATGCGCTCGGGCGACAGCCCCACATTCAGGCTGTAGACCACCTCCCCGCCTCGCACAACGGGCACGCCAAGCGCGATGGTAGGGTCCTTGGTCAGACCGCCGGTGAACAGCCCCGTCAGCACCGGCATGCGCGACTGGAAGACGCGAAGCAGCTGATCAGGCGCGCCCGCGGACGGCAACGCCGTGCCATAGGGCACCTGCGTGTTGATGATCTGGCGCCCTTCCTTGTTGGTCAGGACGTAGCTGTCGACGATCTGGAACCGCACGGACTCGCGCGCGCGTCGATGAAAACCGGCAAGGTCTCCTTCAACCAGGTCCGGAGACGACGCCAGCATCTGCAAGCCGGCTTCAACGCCCGTGAGCTCACGATCGAGGATTGCCGTGAGATTGCGCGCCAGGAAGATCGTGTCGCGAAAGATGCGTTCCTTCTGGATGACGTAGCTTTCGTAGACCGCGACCGTCGCCACGATGAGCGCAGGGGAAATACAGGCAAAGACGAGGGCCAGCAGGCCCGTCCGCATGGAATAGCGGCGCGTCCGGCGCCGGCGCGCACCGGCAAGGGTTTCGCCGTCAGCCAAGGCGCGCCTTGCCACTCAGGATCCGCATCGCGCGGACGTTCAACCGAAACAACACCCGTGGGCTCATGCGCCTCCCGATACGCCCTCCCGGCACCCCCGCCGGGCCTGGATGGAAACCCAAAGATTATTGCAGAACGCGCCCGCTGCCGACCCTTGGCAGGCTACTTATCTTCCAGATCCGGTGTGCCGGAAAATTGGCTCTTGAGCAGCGTCAGCGCGCCTTTTTCAGCCAGCGCCTCGTTGGGGAACACGTGCTTGGTGTCTTCCAGGATGGGAAAGCCGAAGATGCGCACGCGGGTGTGGTACCCGTCAGGCGTTTCGGCAAATTCGATGTCACAGTTGCGTTCTTCGATCCAGCCCGACCGATGCAGTTTCCATTCCATATCCAACGCGCTCCTGTTTAGCGAAGTTGACACGAAAGGCCGGCCGCGAACCGGCCGGCGCTGCTACACCATACACCCGGCCGGGCGCGCATGGACGCCCGGCGCGGTCAATCGTCGTGGGACTGGCGGTCCCGGGCCAGCGCTGCCTGCGTACCGGCAGCAGCGCCGCCCGCCGCCGGCGGCGTACCGGTCACGGGGTTGCCCGGCAGCGGCGCGCTCGCCGCAGGGACGACCGTCGGATCACTTGCCGCAGGCGAGAACAGATCCCAGCTAGCCATGAACAACGCAGCGATCAGCGGACCGATGACAAAGCCGTTCAGGCCGAACAACGCCATGCCCCCCAACGTGGAGATCAGGATCACGTAGTCGGGCATCTTCGTGTCCTTGCCGACGAGAATGGGCCGCAGCACGTTGTCGACCATGCCGATGACCAGCACGCCGAACGCGATGAGCACGGCGCCCTTGACCACGTCGCCCGTCAGCAGGAAGTACACGGCCACCGGCGCCCAGATCAGCCCCGCGCCGATCGCCGGGAGCAGCGACAGGAAGGCCATGATCACGCCCCACAGCAGCGCGCCCTGGATCGACAGGATGGAAAAGATGATGCCGCCCAGTGCGCCCTGCGCCGCCGCCACCGCGACGTTGCCCTTGACGGTGGCGCGCACCACAGTCGTGAACTTGCGGAACAGATGCTGCTTATGCATGTCGCTGAGGGGCACCGCGCGCCGCAGCCGTGCAGACAGCAGCGGGCCGTCGCGAAGTAGGAAGAACAGCAGGTACAGCATGATGCCGAAGCTGACTACGAACTGGAACGTGTCCTGTCCGATGTTCAACGCCTGCGTCGCCAGGAATTGGCTCGCCTGCATGGCGCCCGCGGTGAGCTTGTCCTGCAGGCTGGCGATGTCGGCCAGGTCAAAGCGTGCCAGCAGCGCATGCACCGACGGCGGCAAGGCGTCCATGGCCTGCTGGAAGTACGCGCCAAAGTTGATCTGGCCAGACTTGATGCTTTGGTAGAGGTTTGCGCCTTCGCTCACCAGCGACCCGCTGATCACGACGAGCGGAAGAATCACCAGCAGCAGCACCAGCAGCAGCGTGATCAGCGCGGCCAGATTGCGCCGGCCGCCGATGCGCGCCACCAGGCGGCGCTGCAAGGGAGCGAAAAGGATGGCAAGAATGGTGCCCCAGAACACGGCCCCATAGAAAGGCCACAACAGCCAGCCGAACGCGATGGTGACCACCACGAGCAAAAGCACGAAGGTTCTGTAATGCACGCCTGAAGATTCGCTCATAGTCCGTCCACGCCACGGCATGCGCCGCAAGAGCCGCATTGTACAAAGCGCCGCCGGGCGGCGCTCGGATTGCGATGGGGCTGCCGAGCCGCTACGGCGCCGTCGTACCCGCGCTGGCCGCTTGCAGCAGCGTTGCGCGCGCGGCTTCCAGCCCGTCGGACTGCGCATTCAGGGCTTGCAGCCGCAGGTTCAGTTCCTGTTGCAACGTGGGTTTTGCCACCTTGGTTTGCCCGTCCTCGAAGTGCACGTCCGCGGCGTTGGCCGCCACGAAGTCCGCAATGGCCAGCGCGTCGCGGGCGACCGAGTCCATCCGGGCCGCGGCTTCCATCATGTCGGCGGCGGGCGCAGTTACCGCCTCGTCGTAGACGCCGTCATACACGGGCGCGAGGTCCGCGGGCAACGCCAGGTCCGCGCGCGCCTTGTCGGCCTTGCTTCGCGCGGTCTGGACCTGCGCGGCGCTGCCGGCCAGCGTCTTGCGGGCCGCCTCCAGGCTGGCCTTGCGCTCCACGATGTCGCTCACTGACTGGATCGTCTCCACGGACAGGACCTCGCGCAGCGGCGCGGCGGCCTTGGCCATGGCGTCCTGGAAGTCCGTCATCACCTCGTACGCGTCGTCGTAGCTGCCGATCGCTTCCTTTTCCGGCTTGCTCAAAAGGCCGATCGGCACGAGCGTCACGTTGTTCATGCGGACCTGCAGAAGCTGTATGAAGGCGGCGCGCTCCTGCGGCTCTTTGTTGACGCATGCGGCCAGCAACAGCATCGAGACCACCGCCATGCCTGTCACCCACGCACGGCCCAAATTCATGCGCATCCTTTTGCACTCCGATTCTGCAGATTACGGAAAGATTATCCGGTAGCGCCGACCCCGGGTCCGAAAGGGGCGAAATTTGTTGCCATCGAAGCGAGTTGACACAGGGCGGAGCGGCGTGCGTGCCCCGCAGCGCCGTCGTCCTCTAAAATCACGGATTCGGCGGCACACAGCCGCCCGCAACATTGCCCTGGCTGACTCCATGACCCAAAACGCTTCCCCCCTGCCCTGGGGTTTCACGCTACCGGATTGCCGCGGCGCGAACGCCTTGCTCCATTTCATGAACGACCTGGCACGGGTGGTCAATCAGTACCTCGGCCACGGCAAGCTATCGGAAGAAGCGCTGGCGGATGCCCAGAAGGCCGTGGACGCGCTGCTGGAACGCTATGTGGAAATTCAGGCGGCGCCCGAAGCCTTTGACGACGAGCGCATCGAACTGGCTTTGGAAACCCTGCCGCAGCCTGACGGCTCGACCAGCGCCCAGGTGGCGCTGCGCATGTCGCCACGCCTGGAAGGCCTCATCATCGAGGCCCAACGCCAGGCCCGCCCCGCGTCGCACTGAGGCGGTTTTGCACGGCCAGCAGCCCAGCCGGCCGAAAATGCTTGCATAATCGTTCAATTGCCGATATTATCGACGGTTGGATCTACGCAGTCGGGTGTTCACACTCGGGTGTTCACACCGCTCCGGTACGCCATGTCCGCAATGAGCGACTGCATCAGATAGATCCACCCCGTAAGCTCTGCCGTCCTTGCGAAGTACAACGCAAAATACGCAAACCCAGAGCGCCATCGGAAACCACACGCCTTCGCCCTTTCGCCAGTCCGGATCGGCCTGAAGCAGATACACCAAAATTACACGTTGCTTTTCCGGAAGCAGCGACGCATGCCGCGGTCCAACCACCGCGAGCGCCAGAGCCAACCCACTCTGTGCGCACCCAGGGCTGCACGGGCGCACGCCAACGCGCCTGCGCCCCGCAGCCCGACCGATGCTCTCCAAGACTGGACGAAGGCATCTCAACGCCGGCCCGGCGCGCAAAAAACATGAGAATGCGCAAAAGAACGGCGGCAGCAATGCGTTAGTGTCATGTAATGCCTGTCCAATACCTCCGGCGGACAAGGCGCAACGCGTATATCCGGCCACGTGCCCGGCATTTGGCCGCCACGCGCACACCATGACAAGACGCAGCTTTTCCAATAACTAGAACCTAAAGAGAACACACAACATGAATACTCGTTTCACCACCACCGACCTGATCCGACGCCCGGCCCATACCCAGCTCGACGACATGCCCATCCACATCGGCGACATCGTCTACCTGAAGCCGGCCAACGGCCCCGAGATCCGCGCCACGGTCATCTTCAACGCGCCGATCAACGGCACCACCACCTACACCACCGAAGTCGTGCCGTGCGGCGCGCCCGCCTTGAGGACGCCCGCCCAGCGCATCCGGTTCCGCCACGAGCACGTGCATCGCATCGAACCGGTGCGCCGCAACGCTCGCTGAGCTGACCCCTCACCGCCGCGCTTACCCCGCGGCGGTTTGCTTTGTGCGTGATTAATTCCCTGCAACTTCAGCCCGCTGATCTCACCATTCAGAACAATCGTCTCGCGGTCCGCATCTGGGACCTTCCCA
>CBHWAL010000147.1:0-9190 GCA_966111495.1 uncultured Achromobacter sp.
GGCGCGCTTGTCAAAGAGCGCGCGCCAGTTCGGCGCCAGCTCGGGCAGCGCCGCCAGCGCGTGCAGCACCGCCGGATGCAGCTCCCGGCGGGTCAGGATGTCTTGCACGCGCGCCAGCGACCATTGCGGATGCAGGCGCTTGTGCAACGTCAGCGTGTCGCCCGGCGCCAGCCAGCCGGTCTGCAGCACGCGGTAGTACCAGCCCGTCATGCCGCTGGCCTGCACCTGCGCGGCCATGCCCTTGTGCTGGAACCGGTGATCCAGCTTCCAGCACGGCTGGCGCGCCTGCGACACCTGGATCAACGCGGTGCCCGCGCGATAGACGTCGCCCACGCACACGTCGCTTTCGGTCACGCCTGTGGTCGAGAGGTTTTCGCCAAAGGCGCCCGGCGCGCGCAGCACGGCGCGTTCGCCCAGCGCCGCCAGCCAGGCGGGATAGTGGTCGCGCGCGTAATGATGCAGCGCCTTTTCCGGCCCGCCATGAAAGCGCCGGTCTGCCTGTGCGTCGCCGTCCAGTCCTTCCAGACCGAGCCAGCGCCGCTCGGCGACCGGTCGCTTGTCGATGCCGCTGTCGCGTCCCGAATCGCCCAGCGGCCGCACGGCGCCCGTCAGCAACGCGTCGATTGTGATGTCCATCTTCTCGCCTTCCAATCAGCCGGCCTGCAGCGCGGCAAGCTCGTCGTCGTCGAATCCGGCGGCGCGCCGCGCCTCCAGGTTGAAGGGGCCGCGCAAGCGCGGCGCCTGATAGCGCGCCGCCAGTTCGGCATAGCAGGCCACCGGCTCCTTGCCCGCCAGCGCGCACTGCTGCTTGTACCAATGGTTGCCGATGGCCACGTGGCCGATCTCGTCGCGCAGGATGATGTCGACGATGGCAGCGCTTTGCGCGTCGCCCGCGCCAGCCAGCTTGTTACGGATCATGGGCGACGCGTCCAGGCCGCGCGCTTCCAGCGTGCGCGGCACGAGCGCCAGGCGCGCGAGCAGGTCGTCCTGCGTGCGCTCGGCCATATCCCACAATCCGTTGTGCGCGGAGAAGTCGCCGTACGAATATCCCAGCGTGTCCAGCCGCTGGCGCAGCAAATCAAAATGCAGCGCCTCTTCGCGCGCGACGCGCAGCCAGTCGCGGTAGAACGCCTCGGGCATGCCGGCAAACCGCCACATGATGTCCAGCGCAAGGTTCACGGCGTTGAATTCGATATGAGCCAGCGCGTGCAAGAGCGCCGCCCTGCCTTCCTGCGTGGCCATGGACCGATGGCGGACCTCGGCCGGCGCGACAAGTTCTGGCCGTGGCGGGCGGCCGGGCAATCCCGCGATGGGCGCAAGAACCCGTTCGCAATCGAGCCGGGCGTCGTCGGCAATAGCGCGCACGCCCGCCAGCTTGTCTGGCCAGGCCGTGGCGGCCAGCGCCGCCAGCGCCTGCTCGCGCATGCCGTGCGCATCGTCCTCCTGCCCGCCGGGGGCAGTCTTGCTGCTGTCCATGTTGCCGTCGTTCCCGGGCGCCGCGTGGACGCCTCAAATCCCTGTCATTGCCATGGCTTGCACGCCATGTGATCCCGAAGACTTTATCATTCGCGGATGGATCCCCTGCGCCTTACCTTGGAAACCGATCTGTCCCGCATCGACGCCCGGCAATGGGACGCGCTGGCCGGAGACCAACCCTTTTTGCAGCACGCCTTTCTGCTCGCCCTGCACGATACCGGCTGCGCATCGCGCCAGACGGGATGGGCGCCGCATTTCCTGGCGCTGTGGCGTGACGACGTGCTGGCAGGCGCGGTGCCGCTCTACCTGAAGTCGCATTCGCGCGGCGAGTATGTGTTCGACTACGCGTGGGCCGACGCTTTCCAGCGGCACGGCATGCGCTACTACCCCAAACTGTTGTCGGCCATTCCGTTCACGCCGGTCACCGGCCCGCGGCTGCTGGCCGCCAACGACGAAGACCGCGCGACGCTGGTGCGCGGTCTGGTGGCGTTTGCCGAAGAGGTCAACGTGTCGTCGTTGCACGTCCTGTTTCCGACCGACGCGGACATGCACGCGCTGCGAGAGGCGGGTTTCATGATCCGCGAGAGCGTGCAGTTCCACTGGACCAACGCGGGCTACGCCGACTTCGACACGTTCCTGGCCACCATGAGCCACGACAAGCGCAAGAAGATCCGCCAGGACCGCAAGAAGGTCGCCGCCGCAGGCCTTACTTTCCGCTGGCTGCGCGGCGGCGAGATCGGCGCGGACGAACTGGAGTTCTTCTACGGCTGCTATTGCCGCACCTATTTCGAACACGGCAACCCGCCCTATCTGAGCCGCGAGTTCTTCGAGCAGGCGCACCGCGACCAGCCCGAGGCCTTCGTGCTGATCCTGGCCGAGCGCGACGGCGTGCCGGTTGCGTCGGCCCTCAACCTGGCGGGCGGCGACGCGTTGTATGGGCGTTACTGGGGTGCGACGGAATACGTGCCGGGGCTGCACTTCGAGACCTGCTACATGCAGTCCATCGCCTATTGCATCGCGCATGGCATCGAACGCTTCGAAGGCGGCGCGCAAGGCGAACACAAGATGGCGCGCGGTTTGCTGCCCACACCGACATGGTCAGCGCACTGGGTGGCGCATCCGGGGTTCGCCGAAGCGATCCAGAATTTCCTGGACGAGGAAACCGCGGCGGTGACGGACTATCTGGGAGAACTGGAATCGCACACGCCGTTCAAGGGACGGGGTGAGTGAAGCTGGCAGCGGTGTCTGACACCCCTGAATCGCACGCGCAGGCTGAAGCCTCTTCCCGCCGGGTGTCAGACACCGACTCAAGAACGACCGCCAAAACCGTCAGAGAAACCGGTCCAGCAGCTTGCGGCTGTGCTTGTCCAGCGACTGGATATCGCGCACCAGATAGAAGATGCCGTGGTTGTCGGCGATGAGCAGCGTCTGGGGAGACAGTCGGCGGATGTCTTCTTCGCCGCGTAGCGTGAACGAGGTCGGGCCGCGGTCGGTGTCGACCTTCCAGACACTCGGGGTGGCGTAGGTCGACACGCTGGACAGCTTGCGGATTTCGGGCATGAACTCGCGGCTGGCGAGTTCCTCTTCGATCAGGGCGCGCGGCTCGGCGGGAACGTCGGACAGGTGTTCGATCCACAACAGCTCGTGCCCCTCGCTCGTCACCAGAGAGAGGCCGCGGCCGGCCTCGCTGATCGGGAAGGCGCGCACCGGAATGACGCCTTCGTGCGATTCGCCGTCGGCGGACTGGAACTCCAGGCGTCCGAAGGCGTTGCGGCGCAATTGAAAGAACGGCAAGGTCATGGCGAGAATTTCCGTTTCCGCGTCAGGCCACGGCGGCCATGTCTTCGCTGCCCGACGACTGGGCGTCGGCTTCCGCCTGGCGCGCCTGCGCCTGATAAAGGCGATAGTAGGCGCCCTCGCGGGCCATCAGTTCTTCGTGCGGTCCCTGCTCCACGATCTGGCCGCGGTCTAGCACGACCAGCCGGTCCGCCTTGCGCAGCGTGCTCAGGCGGTGCGCAATCGCGATGGTGGTGCGGCCGCGGACCAGGTTGTCCAAGGCCTTCTGAATCTCTTTTTCGGTCGTGGTGTCCACGGACGACGTGGCTTCGTCCAGGATGAGGATGCGCGGGTCGATCAGCAGGGCGCGCGCGATCGAGATGCGCTGGCGTTCGCCGCCAGACAGGGCCTGGCCGCGCTCGCCCACCAGCGAGTCATAGCCGTGCGGCAGGCGCAGGATGAATTCGTGCGCATGCGCGGCGCGCGCCGCGGCCACGATCTCGTCGCGCGTGGCGTCCGGCCGGCCGTAGGCGATGTTCTCGGCGATGGTGCCAAAAAACAGGAACGGCTCCTGCAGCACCAGCCCGATATTGCGCCGGTAATCGGCCACGCGCACCGAACGGATATCGGCGCCGTCCACCAGCACCGCGCCTTCGGACACGTCGTAGAAGCGGCAGATCAGGTTGATCAGCGTGCTCTTGCCGGAGCCGCTGTGGCCCACCAGCCCGATCATTTCGCCCGGCGCGATGGTCAGATTCAACCCGCGGATGACCTGGCGGTTGCCATAGCGAAAGCCCACGTCGCGTAGCTCGATGCGGCCGTTGATGTGCGGCAGCTTGGCGGGGTTCTGCGGCTCCGGCACGCTGGACACATGGTCCAGGATGTCGAAGATGCGCTTGGCGCCAGCGGCAGCCTTCTGCGTGACCGAGACGATGCGGCTCATGGAATCCAGACGCAGATAGAAGCGCCCGATATACGCCAGGAACGCGGCCAGCACGCCCACGGTGATCTGCCTTTGCGACACCTGCCAGATGCCGAAGATCCACACCACCAACAGGCCCACCTCGGTCAGCAGCGTGACCGTCGGCGAGAACAGCGACCAGGTGGTGTTGACGCGATCGTTGACTTCCAGGTTGCGGTTGTTGGCTTCGCGGAAACGCGCGACCTCGCGCTTTTCCTGGGCGAATGCCTTGACCACGCGGATGCCGGGAATGGTGTCGGCCAGCACGTTCGTGATCTCGGACCAGATGCGGTCGACCTTTTCAAAGCCATGCCGCAGGCGGTCGCGCACGGCGTGGATCATCCAGATAATGAACGGCAGCGGCACCAGCGTGACCAGCGCAAGCCAAGGATTGATGCTGATCAGGATGACCGCCGTCATGACGATCATCAGGATGTCGGTGGCGAAGTCCAGCAGGTGCAGCGACAGGAATACACAGATGCGGTCGGTTTCGCTGCCGATGCGAGAAATCAGATCGCCGGTGCGCTTGCCGCCGAAATACTCAAGCGACAGTTGCTGCAGGTGCGCGTAAGTGGTGGTGCGCAGATCCGCGCCGATGCGTTCGCTGACCCACGCCAGAATATAGGTGCGCGCCCAACCCAATCCCCACGCCAAAATGGCCGATCCCAGCAGGCCGCCCAAATAAAGCCGCACCAGGCCGTAATCGATGGGCGCGCCGTTCTGGAACGGAATCAGCACGTCGTCCATCAGCGGCATCGTCAGGTACGGCGGCACCAGCGTGGCCGCGGTGCCAAGCAGCGTCAGCAGAAACCCGGCAAACAACGGACCGCGGTAGGGCCGGGCAAAACGCCACAACCGCAGCAGTGCCCACGTGGTCGACGGCGCGGCCTGTTCCTGGTTGCAGGTCGGGCATTCTTCCTCGCCCGCGGGAATGACGTTATTACAGATCGTGCAGGTGCGTTCTTCGAGCGCTTCGGCCAGCTTGCCCGACAGCCGAATCGACTGCTGGGTTTCAAATTGGGCCAGGAGCCGCAGCGCCGCGGGATTGCAAGCCAGTGTAAATCGCCAGACGCCCAGACGACCGGTGTCGTCGTGCAGCTCCAGCACGGCGGCGCCGGCGTGGTCGCTGAGGGATAGCTTCAATTGAGGGCCGTATGGCCAGGATTCCCAAGCGGAATCGTCGGGAAGGCGGGCGATCAGCCGTTTGTCGGTCACGGCGACCAGACCCGGCTGGAACTTCAAACGCTGATCTAGGTCTATTTCGACCCAGGCCAGTAGGGTTTCGTCGTCCGCCAGTTCGGTGCGGATTTCATCCCGCCAGCGGGCAGGAAATGCGTCGGCAAGGCCGGAAAGCAGGTGTGGTTTTTTCATTGGAACGCATACCGGGCCAGGACTCTGCCCTACTAGGCGGCAACCGGTTTGACGCCGTCGGCGGCAAACGTGTCCCTTCCTTACAACACAACGAGTTCACGCCATGAAGGCGTCGTATAGTATCAGCCGATTTTTCTAATTAGGAATATCTGGGATCCCCCACTCGTTGGCATTATTCTTAAGGCGCAACCCCAATAAAATCGCGGTCTTGCATAGGGGCGTCCGCGCGTGCCAACCTGCTTCTCGAGCAAATTAAAACATGAAAAAGAAAGACATTGAATTTATCGATGTCGTGGCTTTGCGCGGCCCGAACATTTGGACGTATCGCCCGGTCCTTGAAGCATGGGTGGATATCGGCGAACTGGAGGACTACCCCTCCAACACGATTCCCGGATTTTATGAGCGCCTGACTGAATGGCTGCCGACCCTGATCGAACACCGATGCAGCCCCGGCGTGCGCGGCGGTTTTCTGGCCCGCCTGAAAGAAGGCACGTGGCCCGGCCACATTCTTGAGCATGTCACCCTTGAATTGCAGAACCTGGCCGGCTTGCGCGGCGGCTTCGGCAAGGCGCGCGAGACCTCCAAGCGCGGCGTGTACAAGGTCGTCGTGCGCGCCTGGCAGGAACAGGTTACCCGCACCGCCTTGAACGAAGCGCGTGACCTCGTCATGGCTGCCATTGAAGACCGGCCGTTCGACGTGCCCGCCACGGTGGCCAAGCTGCGCAGCCTGGTCGACCGCCACTGCCTCGGCCCCAGCACGGCCTGCATCGTCGACGCGGCCGATGATCGCGATATTCCCTATATCCGCCTTTTTGAGGGCAACCTCGTCCAATTCGGCTACGGCTCCGCCCAGCGCCGTATCTGGACGGCCGAGACCGATCGCACCAGCGCCATCGCCGAAGGCATTTCGCGCGATAAGGACCTGACCAAGGAACTGCTGTCGACCTGCGGCGTGCCGGTGCCTGAAGGGCGCCTGGTCGAAAGCGAGGAAGACGCCTGGGACGCCGCCGAGGACATCGGCCTGCCCGTGGTGGTCAAGCCCTACGACGGCAACCATGGCCGCGGCGTCTTCACCAACCTGACGACCCGCGAGGAAGTGGTCTCGGCCTACCGCGTCGCCGTGGATGAAGGCAGTGGCGTCATCGTCGAACGCTTCGTGCTGGGCAACGAACACCGCCTGCTGGTGGTGGGCAACCGCATGGTGGCCGCCGCCGCCGGCGAACCGGCCTGGGTGACGGGCGACGGCAAGTCGACCATCACGGAACTCATCGACAGCCAGATCAATACCGACCCGCGCCGCGGCCGCACCGAAAACCATCCGCTCAATCCCGTGCGCCTGGATTCCGCCGCCCGGCTGGAGATCGCGCGCCAGGGTCTGTCGGAAGACAGCGTGCCGCCCGAAGGCCAGCGCGTGCTGGTGCAGCGCAGCGGCAACGTCGCGTTCGACGTGACCGATCGCGTCCACCCCAGCGTGGCCGCCACCGTGACGCTGGCTGCCCGCATCGTCGGCCTGGATATCGCCGGCGTGGACCTCGTGGCCGAAGACATCACGCGTCCGCTGGATGAACAGCGCGGCGCCATCGTCGAAGTCAACGCCGGACCGGGCCTCCTGATGCACCTGAAGCCCGCCGATGGCACGCCGCGCCCCGTGGGCCGCGCCATCGTCGATCACCTCTTCCCCGAGGGCGACGCGGGCCGCATTCCCATCGTGGGCGTGACGGGCACCAACGGCAAGACCGTCGTCGCCCGCCTGGTGGCGCGCCTGTTGCACCTGTCCGGCAAGCGGACCGGCCTCGCGTGCAGCGAAGGCCTCTACCTGGACCGCCGTCTCGTGCAGAAGGGCGACCGCGCCGACTACGCATCGGGCACGCGCCTGCTCATGAACCGTAACGTGGACGCTGCCGTCATCGAGAACGATAGCGGCGTGATTCTTGGCCAAGGCTTGGCCTACGACCGCTGCCAAGTCGGCGTGGTCACCAACATCGACGACGGCGATCATCTCGGCGATTTCGACATCAACGAAACGGAACGCCTGTTCAACGTGTTCCGCACGCAGGTCGACGTGGTCCTGCCCGACGGCGTGGCCGTGCTGAACGCACGCGATCCGCGCGTCGTGGAAATGGCCGAGCTCTGCGACGGCGGCGTCATCTTCTTCGGCATCGACCCCGCCCTGCCCGCCATTACCCAGCACCTTGCCCAGGACGGACGCGCGGTGTTCGTGCGCGACGGCAGCATCGTGCTGGCGCAAGGCAGCCAGGAAGAACGCCTGGCCGACGTAGCCGCCATCCCCCTGACGCACGGCGGACGCGTGGCCTTCCAGGTGGAAAACGTGCTGGCGGCCGTGGGCTCCGCGTGGGCGCTGGACATTCCGGTGGAATTGATCCGCGCCGGCATCGAGACCTTCGACATCGACCAGGCCGACGCGCCCTGGCAGTTCACGCTGTTCGAGCGCAACGGCGCCACGGTGGTGGTGGACGACGTGCACAACGCGTCGGCGCTGCGCCCCCTGATCTCGGCCATCGGCCAGTTCCCGTCCAACCGCCGCGCCGCTGTCTACTCGGCCGGTGCGGACCGCCGCGACGCGGACCTGATCGAACAGGGCAAGCTGCTTGGCGACGCCTTCGACCGCGTGGTTCTGTATGACGACGCGACCGTGCGCAGCAAGCGCCCCGACGGCGAGGCCCGCGCGCTGCTGCGCCAGGGCCTGGCGCAAGGCAGCCGCGTCAAGGACATCCAGGATGAGCCCGATCACGGCAAGGCCATCGCCAGCGTGCTGGACGGCATCGGCGCCGGCGACTTCGCCCTGCTGCAGTCCGACGAGGCGTTCTCCGGTCCGACCATCGACCTGGTCCGCCGCTGGATCCAACAAAACTGACCTTATTGCGCGCGCGGCCGCCCACGGCGGACGCGCGCCAGACGACAGGAAACCCTGCCATGGAAGTCTCCCGTATCCGAGCATTGCGCGGCCCCAATCTTTGGAGCAAGAACACCGCAATCGAGGCCATCGTGTCCTGCGGCGACGCCGAATGCTCCATCGACAACCTGCCCGAGTTCGAAGCCCGCCTGCGCGCGCGGCTGCCGCAAACCGGGCTGCTGCGCCCCGAAGGCCACCAGGGTGCGGTGTCCATCGCCCACGTGCTGCAGATCGTCGCGCTGACGATGCAGGCGCACGCCGGCTGCCCCGTCACGTTTGGCCGCACCGCCTCCACCATCGAGCCGGGCGTGTTCCAGGTCGTGGTCGAGTACAGCGAAGAAGAAGTCGGCAAGCTGGCGATGGAACTGGCGCAGGAACTCGTGCGCGCCGCGCTGGACGACACGCCGTTCGACATTGCCGACGCCTTGAAGCGCCTGCGCGAACTGGATGAAGACGTCCGCCTGGGGCCGAGCACCGGCTCCATCGTGAACGCCGCCACGGTGCGCAACATTCCCTACCGCCGCCTCACGCAGGGCAGCATGGTGCAGTTCGGCTGGGGCAGCAAGCAGCGCCGCATCCAGGCGGCCGAAACCGACCTGACCAGCGCCATCTCCGAATCCATCGCGCAGGACAAGGACCTGACCAAGATGCTGCTGGACGCCGCCGGCGTGCCGGTGCCGATGGGCCGTTCC
>CBHWAL010000148.1:0-9153 GCA_966111495.1 uncultured Achromobacter sp.
CCGTCGATGCGCCCGAGGGAATCTGAAGGGAGCCGAAGGCGGACGAAGATGACGAAGGGGGCGTCCGGAGCGAAGGCTCCGGACCGCAATCGTGGGCGATCGCCTCCCCGGTGACCACGGCGTCGGGCGACCTACAAAGACCTCGGCACAGGACGACCTACGAAGACATCGGCACCGGGCGACCTACGAAGACTGTTTGCAGCCAAGGACGCCCCAGCCCACCCTCGATTCCTTCCAGGTTCTTAACGCTGCCCACCCTGATCCCGCAACGACGCCAGCAATACCTTCGCCAGTTCCGCAACGTCAGCGTCGGCTCCACCATCCCCAGCCGAAAGACGCTCCACAATCCGCCCAGCCTGCCTTTCCAGATACGACCCATCCCGCGAAGCCGTCACCAGCAACGCATCGCAAAGCGCTTCCAAAATCTCTCCGCAAGCCCCCAAGCCAAGCCGCGCAATCGACTCCGCCAATACCTGGCACCGCTCGGCGACCTGCGAGAAACCGAACACGCGACACGCGCCCTGCACCGAATGCAGTTCCGCTAGCACCGCCGCAGCATCCCCATCCCGCAAGCCATGGCGAATGTTTCGCACCGCATCCTCGCAAGACCGCGTATAGGCCAGCCACGTCTCATCCGCCACCGCCCTGCCGCCCAGCACGCCCCCATCAGCAGACTTTGCACCCGTCCAGCGCAATCCCGCCACATCAGTCAGCGCCTGCGCCACATCAGTCAGCGCCTGCGCCAAATCCGTCAGCGACAACGGCTTACCCAGCACGCACGCCATGCCGGCACGCTCGCCTTCCTCGCGCTGCTGCGGCGTCACGTTCGCCGTTGCCGCCACCACCGGCATCCCCGGCCAGCGCGCGCGGACTTCGCGGGCCAAGGCAAACCCATCCTGGCCAGGCATCGACAAATCGGTCAGCAGCACATCAAACGCCTCACGTTCCAACCAAGCCAGCGCCTGCGCCGCGTCCTCAACCGTCGTGGCCTCGCACCCCAGCAACCCCAACTGTTCGGCGAACAACCGGCGATTCACCGGATTGTCTTCCGCCACCAGCACCCGCAGCCGCTTCGCCAAAGTCAGGCTCGGCTGCTCGCGCGCCGCCAGCGCATGCCCTTGCAGCGCATAGCGCAGCCCGTTTGCAAGCGCCCGCATCCCGTGTGTGGATGCGCTCACCACACGGCCCGATGCGACCGGCTGCGCCGGACCATCTTCCGTGCAATCGACCACCCAGGAGGCGTCTTCCACCAGCCGGTTCTCGTCATCCGGATGCCACGTCTGCCGATCGCCCCAGAACACCAGCACGCCCGCGTCTTCGATCAACTCGCTCCCGATCAGCGCGGGATGGCCGTAGTCGGCGACCTGCAACCCCCAGGCCTGCAACACGCCGGCCAGCGACTCCCGCTGCGCCGCGGACGCCGCGACCAGCAACAGCATGTCGCCTTCGAAGCGCGGCGTTTGCGGCATGCCGGCGGGCGCTCCCCCCGGCAAACGCAACTCGAAACTGCTGCCGGCGCCCTCGCGGCTGTGCGGCGCCAAACTGCCGCCCATCGCATGAACCAGCCGCTGGCTCAGCGCCAGGCCCAGGCCCGACCCGCCAAACCGCCGGCTGATCGTCGCGTCCGCCTGATTGAACTCCTGGAACAGGCCCGACAGCTGTTCGCCGGTCATGCCGATGCCCGAGTCCTCGACCTCGATCACGACCTCGCCACGCGCCGCGTCGCTGGACACGCGCAGCGTGACGCTTCCGGCCTCGGTGAACTTGATCGCGTTCGACAGCAGATTGTTCAACACCTGTCTCAGCCGCGACGGATCGCCGCGCATCGGAAACGCAACCGCCTGACCCAGATCGCTGGCCAACACCAGGCCTTTCGCTCGCGCCACCGGCGCAAACACCATCAGGGTATCGGCGGCGAGCTCCAGGATGTCGAACGGCAGGTCTTCAAGCACCAGCTCACCCGCTTCGATCTTTGAAATATCGAGCACGTCGCTGACCACCGTCAGCAGGCCGTCCGATGCGGTGCGGATGATGTTCAGACGGTCCCGCTGCAGATCGTCCAGCGGCGAATACGCCAGCAGCTCAAGATTGCCCAGCACCGCGTTCAGCGGCGTGCGGATCTCGTGGCTCATGGCGGCAAGAAAAGCCGATTTTGCGGCGTTCGCGGACTCTGCTTCCTGCCGCGCACGGTGCAGTTCGGCCTCCAGCCGCTTCTTCTCGGTCACGTCGGTGAACGCCGTGACCAGCACGTCCTGGTCTTGATAGCGCGCCCGCACCATGCTCACGGACAGGTCCAGCCGTTGCCCGTCGCGGGTCGAAAAAGCCAGGTCGTCGCGCAGGACCGCTGGGGATTGCGCTTCCAGAACCGCCTCGGCGGGCTCGCTTGCCCGCTGGCGATAGTGCTGCAGGAAGGTGGACGAAAGGCTCTGCCCGTCGTGCGCGACGCGCTCGGCCACCGCTTCCATCGTCGGGCTGCGCAGTAGCGCACGCCCGCCATCCTGCGCGATGAGCCCCAATCCGACAGGCGCTGTCTGCACCAGCGTGCGGCTCAGCTGCTCACTGTCGAAGACGCGCTGGGACTGGCGCACGGCCGGCACGAACACGCGCCGCTTCACCAGCAGCAACAGCAGCCAGGTCAGCGCAACGATGAACGCAGAGGTGACCAGCGTCACGATGACCTGCGCCCGCACGCCCACGGCGATCTCGCGCCACGACTGCGCGTGGATGAGCGTCCAGCCGGTGGGGCCGAATGGCCAGCGAGTCAGCACGAATCCGTCGAAAAACGCGCTACGGGACGCCGTCTGAATGTCCGAGGCCTGCGCCGCGCGCAATGCCGCGGACACATCCCGGCCCGACTCGTCGGGGCAGCGGACGACTTCGGCGCCATCGCTGGCCACCAACACGCATGCCCCCGATACGCCGGTCGATGGCAGCGTCGCCACCACGGTGGCCAGCGGCATTTCATAGACCAGCGTGCCGATGGATCGGCCGTCCGCGGCCTTCAGATGCGTCGCGATGCGCACCGCCTGCTTGCCCGTCAGCGGGCTCTGGTACGGCGGCAGCCAGCGCAGACGCGGCGCGACGCCGGACGGGACGTCACCGGCGGTCGGCCCGTCGAAGATGGGGCTGCCCTGCGAGGCGCCCAACGCCGTGAAAAGGCCTGCCCGGTCCGCGGTGATCCTGTCCTGCCAATCGCTGCCGCCCCACGGCAGCACGGACATGACCAGATATCGCTGGTCGGCGCTATACAGGTAGACGGCAAGATCGCCGCCATTGCGCGCGGCGATCGCACTGGTGGCCGGGGCCATCCTGTTGGCCAGCGCCACGTAGCGCCAAGCCTCGCCCTCGCCCGGCGCATCCTCGTTGCGGATAACGAGCAGCGGCGGCACATCCTGCGTTGCCTGCACTCGCAGCACCCCGTCCGGCCCCGGCGCCGGGTGGCCGACGCCGGACTCGGCCAACGACCCGTTCCACGCCGCTTCCATGATCTGGACGTTGTTGCGCATCGTCGCGACGACCTGCGTCGTGACGTTGAGCGACCGGCGCACGTCGTCGGCGACCTCTTCCTTCGTGCGGGCCATGTAGGCATTGACGGACGCGGCTACCTCGACGAGGCTCGCGACAATGACCGCCGCCGTGATGGCTGCCCCGCCCCCCATGACCAGCAACTGCTGATAACGGCGCAGGCGCGCCAGGACGTTGCTGCGTTCAGAGGTCGGCATGACGGATTCGGGCCTAAACGGTGCGTGCGACAGGGCCTTGTGGCGCCATCGGGCGATTATGACGCGGCGTTCCTCGCGGGGGAAGGGGCTGCGTCCGCCGTGCGCTGCGGTTCGCCCAGCGTGCCGACGGCCTCCAGGCGGCGTTCGATCGAGTCCAGCAATGGCCCGGCTGCCGCCAACCCGCCCGCCGCCTTCAGGTAGGCCTCCGCCTGCGTGGCAAACCGGCTCAGCTCGTACTCGCCAAAGATGGCCAGCATGCCGCGCAACGCGTGCAGTTCGGCCAGCAGCAGCGAAACATTGCCCGCTGCTCTGCATTGACGGATTCTGCCCAGCGACGTTTCGCACGCCTGGTCGTACATCTTCCTTAGATCGTCCCCGATGGGCCGGCCGCCCAGCGGTCCCTCCGACTGGGCCTCGACGTGCCACGCCCGCTCGCCGGTCACATCGGACAGCGCCCGCGCCAACGCTTCAAGCGCCATGGGCTTGCTCAGGACCAGCGCGACGCCGGATTGCCGGCAGCGCGCCCGCTCCTGCACCGTGACGTGTGCGCTTGCCGCCACGATCGGCATGGCCGGCCAGCGCCCGCAAGCCTGTTCCGCCAACGCATAACCATCCAGTCCCGGCATGGCAAGGTCCGTCAGCAGCACATCGAACTTGTCTTTTTCCAGCAGGCCAAGCGCCAGCGTGCCATCCGCCACCGCCACGGGATTGCAACCGAGCACGCGCAGTTGATCTTCCAGCAGCCCGCGGCTGACGGCATTATCCTCGACCACCAGCACGCGCAAGCGCCGGGCAAACACCGGCCGTCTCAGATCCGGGCCGGCCAACGGCGCGCCTTGCAACGTATGGCGCAACGCGTCGGCCAATCCCTTCAAGCCGATGGTCGACACGCGCAGCACACGGCCCATGGTCATGGGGTCCGCAGGTCCGTCTTCCACGCAATCGACCACCCAGGAGGCCTCCTCGATCACCCGGTTCTCCGCTTCGGCCTGCCAAGCCGCACGTTCGCCCCACAAGACGACCGCGTCGGCGGCCTGCAGGGTGCAGGCGGATACCTGCGCCGGATCCTCGAACGCCTGAACGCGCAGCCCCCACGCCTGCAGCGCCTGCTCAAGATGAGAACGCCACAAGGGACACGCAGCTAGCAAGGCCACCTGCTGGCCATCGAAGCGCGGGGTGATGGCCGCGCGCGCGCCATGGCCCAGCGGCAGTTTCAGCGAGAACACGCTTCCCTCGCCCAGCGCGCTGCGCACCGACAGCGTGCCGCCCATCGCTTGCGCCAGCCGGTAGGAAAGCGCCAGGCCCAGGCCGGTGCCGCCGAAACGGCGGCTGATCGACGGGTCGGCCTGGCTGAACGGGCGGAACAGCCTGCCCTGCTGCTCAGGCGACATCCCGATTCCGGTGTCGCGGACGTCCACGGTCAACGTGTTGCGGCCGTCGTCGACCGACAGGTCGAGCGCAATCTCGCCCGACGTGGTGAACTTCACGGCGTTCGACAGCAGATTGTTGATGATCTGGCTCAGCCGCGTCGGATCGCCCGTCATCTTCAATGCCACGGATTCTCCCGACCACCCGGTCAGCCTCAATCCCTTGGTGCGGGCCGTGGGCGCAAAGACCCGGATTGCGTTCGACACAAGCTCAAGCGCATCGAACTCGATCTGTTCCAACCGCAATTCCCCCGCCTCGATCTTTGAGAAATCCAGGATGTCGCTGACGATCGACAGCAGCCCATCCGACGATGTGCGGATCGTGCGCAAGCGGTCCCGCTGCGCGGCGTTCAATGGCGAATGCGACAGCAATTCCAGGTTTCCCAGGATGGCATTGAGCGGCGTGCGGATTTCATGGCTCATGGCGGCCAGGAAGGCCGACTTGGCCGCGTTCGCGGATTCGGACGCCTGCCTGGCCTTGCGCAATTGCTGGTCGACACGGCTCTTGGCGGTCACGTCGGTAAACGCCGTGACCAGCACGCTCTTGCCTTGATAGCGCGCGCGGACCATGCTGACCGACAGATCCAGGCCAGCTCGGCCGTGCGTTTCAAAGCGCAGGTCCTCATTGAAGACGCCTTGCCGCCAACTGAGGTCGCCGCGCGCAATGCGGGCGGCGTACTGCTGCAGGCAGGCGTCCGACAACGCGTCCTCTGACGGCGCGATACGCCCGGCCAGTTCCGCCATGACGGGGCTGCGCATCAGCACCTTGCCCGATTCAATCGAGATCAAGCCCAGCCCGACCGGCGCCGTGTCGATCAGGGCTCGGCTGAGCTTCTCGCCTTCGTAGACGCGGCGCGACCATTCCAGCAACGGCCGGAAAACGCGCAGCTTCAAGGAAATCAGCAGGAACCACATCATGCCGAGCGTGGGCAGCGTGAGCATCAGGTCAACGACGACGTCCTCGCTCGCCGCCGCGGCCAGATCGTGCGATTCATAGGCATAGATCAGCGTCTGGCCGCTGCCAAGCCGCTGGTAGACCAGAAACAACCCGTCTTCGAGTTTTTCCTGCGATACCGAGGCAGCAATCGACGCCAGCTCTTGCAGGATCTGGCGCGACGGCCGATTCTCGGCGACGCAGCACTCGCCCGCTTTTTCAAGGATCTGGCCATCGTCGCCGACGATCATCGCCATGCCCCGCGTGCCGCTGATCCGCGCGGGATCGACCAGCCCTTCGGCGCCGTGCACGCCCATCAGATCGACGCCCAGCGCGAACGCACGCCGCTGCGCCTCCACATACGTTTCCATGTTGGCGCGCACGCCCAACCCGAGGATCAGCAAGGCGATGACGGTGCAGAGCAGCCCGCCGCCAAACAGGAGCCAGCGTTGAAAACGGCGAAGATTGGTAAGAATGCTCAGATTAATGTCGGACGCCACGCGTGCTGCGGAACCGATGTTGAGTCCCGTCCTTGTTTAAATGCGTTAAATGATGGGTGTAGCCGTGACGGAATCAATGGCTGGCGCCCTGTTTCGTACCGGTCCTGGCACGCACGGCATCACTTTCGAACAAATACGATGTCTCGGGGTTGCAGCCGGCGCCGGCCGTCCCGAAGTATTCGGTACGGACTGATGGCGATTCGGCTACATTTCAAGACGTCACCAATCTGGGCGACGACAACGGTTCGGACCGCAGCAAGCCATGAAGATCCATATCCTTCTCGCCGATGACCACCCTGCCCTGCTGTCGGGCATCAAGCACGAACTGCAATCCATTCCCACGCTCGCCGTCGAAGGGGTAGCGCGCGATTCCGGGCAACTCGTCAGCCTGCTCAAGAGCTTGCCCTGCGACGTCCTCGTAACCGACTACGCCATGCCGGGCGGCGCCTATGGCGACGGCATCGGATTCATCTCCTACCTGCGGCGCAACTATCCCGATCTGAAGATCGTGGTGTTCACCATGCTGGAAAATCCCGCCATCGCCCTTGAGCTTTCCAAGCTGGGCGTGCATTCGGTACTGGGCAAGGCGCAAGAAACCCGCCATCTCATTTCTGCCATCCACGCGGTCTATGCCGGCGCGCGCTACTTCCCCAACGAATCGGCGGACGGCGCCCTGGCCGGCCGCGCGCGGCAGGCGCTCAGCGGCCCCGACCTGACTCGCCGCGAGCTTGAAGTCGTGCGGCTGTTCGTATCGGGCATGTCGGTCAACGAGATCGCGGCGCAATTGAACCGCTCCAAGCAGACGATCAGTTCGCAGAAATCCAGCGCCATGCGAAAACTGGGCATCGAACGTGATGCCGACCTGTTCCGTTTTGCCTTTGACACCGGCATCACCACGACGCAGGACGCGCCCGAGCGCGAAACGCCCGCTACCTGAAATCGGCGCCTAGCCGCCGCAGGATGTGTGCACCGTGACGCCATCGCGTCCCGGTTCCGCCAAGCCGGACGCGGTGCGCGGCTGGACCTCGCGCAGGTACGCGTCAACCTCCATCGGCCTGCCCAGCCCATATCCCTGACCCACGCGGCAACCCAGCGCCTGCATGTGCCGCGTCTGTTCGACGGTTTCAATGCCCTCGGCAACGACCGACAGCTCCAGCTCCTGCCCCAGGCGCAGCGCCGCGGCGACCACGGCATGCGCGGCGGGATCGGACGTCGCGCGCTGCACGAACGAGCGGTCGATCTTGATCTCGTCAAACGGCAGCCGCGTCAATCGCTCGAGCGTGGACGCGCCGGTGCCGAAGTCATCCATGCTGATGCCGAAGCCGCAGGCGCGCAATTGGCGCAAGCCGGCCTCCAGCGCAGCCTTGTCCGCAAGCGTTTCGTCCTCGGTGATCTCGATGGTGATGAGGCTGGGCGATATCCCGCGGCGCAACGTGCGCGCTTCCAGGCTGCTTACTATGTCAGGCAGCGCCAGGGTCGACACCGAGGCATTGGCCGACACGCGTTTGAAGATGCCCATCTTGACCAACTGCGATTGCAGCTCCAGCACGCGCTCGGTCACGAAGTGGAACAGCATCGGCGACATGGACAGGCGCGCAATCGCCTGCACAAAGTCCGCCGGCGGGATCTCGCCCGCGGTGGGATGCCGCCACCTGGCCAACGCCTCCGCCCCAACTATTTTTCCCGAGACCAGATCGACCTGCGGTTGCAGCACGATGCGCATGTCCTGCGCGCCGCCCAGCGCCATGATCAGTTCTTCGTCGCCATAGCGCGGCGCTGCCGCGTCGGGCGCCGCCGGCAGCGTCGGCTTGCTGGCGCAGCGCACGAGCGCCTGAGCGACCGCGGCGGGTCCCGGCGCGATTTCGATGGGCGCACCGGCCTCGCGCAGACTGGCGGCATAGGCCTCCAGCGCGAACTCGGGCAGATCACTGACCCACAGCACCGTCGGCATGCCCGGCGCGCCATCCTTGGCGTCGCCGCCCAGCAGACGGGCCGGAACGAGCAGCCCTTCGCACTCGGCGCCGATGATCTCGCACACCACCAGATCGACACCGCCTTCACGCACCGCCGCGGTCACGCCTTCCAGATCCTGGCAATGGCGCAGCGTTTGCAGCGAGCCCTGACGCAGCAAGGCGTGCAACGCGCGCGACGAGGCGGGAAGCGGGCCGAGGGCGATGGCGTTCAAGCCCGGCGCACGAGTTGGCACGGAAGGAAACGGCGGGTGATTCATGGTGTATGTCTCGCAGGTAGCCATTGGAGGTTCCGCGGCGCCGAACGGAGTTCGAAAGGGAACGCGGACCTGCGCGGGCTTCGCGCGGGATCCTTGCCGATGGTTGAAATAAGAGGGGATGCGCGGTGGCGCTGTCCGGCTTGCGCCCCGGTTGCAGCTTTTTCTGAACCGGCGGGCGGGCTTGCGGTGCGGGTCGTCAGGACCTGACCGCGTGGGAATGAGTATGGTCCGAGCGTCCTATGCGAACAATCGGACTTGTACCAAAACGCCGGGGCCGCTCAGTCCTCTTGCTCGGCCATCGATTCGTGGCTGTCGTGGTCGCCCGACGCCGCGCTCTCGC
>CBHWAL010000149.1:0-9084 GCA_966111495.1 uncultured Achromobacter sp.
CGCGGTGCGGGCGTCGCGGACGAAGCGCCAGCCCGGTCCGCCCCGGGCGATGCCTCAGACGAAGATCCCAACGCTGGCGGTTCGGACTCAGCGCCATTTTCCGCGCGTTCCCGATCAGAAGATGCCGCGCCACCCGACCCCGCAGTCGCCGATTCCGGCGGCAGGGCAGGCAGGGGCGTGAGCGGCACGCGCACGGGACTCGCGGACGTGGCGCCCGACGGTGCGGTGCTGGGGGAATTCCAGGACACGACCAGCAGCACCAGCGCCCCGTAGATGGCCAGCGTATAAATCACGGTGACCGTCGCGCAGCCCACGCGGCGGCGCGTCATGGGTTCGCCGTCGTCGCGGCCGAACAGACTGCGCCATCCGACCAGCGCCGCGCCCGGCGCGGAGATCAGCCACCAGCACAGGCGCTTGAACCAGCCCGGCTCCTGCCGCGGCAGCGAGGCCTGGACCTGCGCAGCGAGCAGCTCGCGCAGGGCGCGGTTCTCTTCGCGCAGGCGCAGGGTCTGCGTGTCCACCGGCCCCTGGTCATCTTGATCCGGAGTGCCGTCGTGCTGCGTAGCGAGTGGATCGGGAGGCGTGGCGGTCATGTCGTGAAAAATATAGATACAAAAGCTGCGGTCGCAATTATGAAGCATGTCCACAGGGGGCAACCGGGGAATAGGACCGAAAATCGGCCGCTTGGCCCGACTTTCCGCCCAGCAGCCGACCCCTCCCGACTCAGTCCCCGGTCGCTTCCCGACGTCCCAGCCGTTGCATCGGATTGCCGCCTTGTATCGAATACGCCTCGACTTCGCCCCGTACGATGGTGCCGGCCGCGATCACGCAGCCCTCGCGCAGCACCGCGCCGTCCAGTAGCACGCAGTTGGCGCCGATCCAGACGTCGTCCTCGATCACGATGCCGCCCTTGCTGGGCCGGAAGCCCTGTTCGCGGATGGGCAGGTCGCGCCGGCGGAACTCATGGTTGGCCGGGGCGAAGGTGCAGTTGGCGGCCACCGCCACGCGGGCGCCCATGCGGATGCCATTGCCGGTGTAGAGCACGCAGCCGGAATTGATGACGCAATCCGGGCCGATCTCGACGTCGCCCGTGCCGCCCGCGGGCTTGATCTTCACGAAGGAATCGATCACCGCGCGCGGGCCGACCACGATGCGCGTGCCGCGCGTCGAATCCTCGATATCTGCCAGCGCGGACACCCGCGCGGTGGGATCGATCTGGATCATGCTGCCCGCCGTGCCGAGATCAGGCCTTGCGGCGCAGGAAGCCGTCGGGCGCCGACGTGACGAGCAGGCGGTCTTCGACCGAGCGGTCGATCTCGAACTCGGGATGCTGCTTGATCCATTCCCACACGGCGGTCTTGGGGTTGTTGCCCTTGCCCCAGTGGCGGCCCGGCCATTCGTAGTCGGCCGGCATGTCTTCCACGAAGGTGTCGAAGACGACGCAATAGCTTCCCACGCTGACGAGATCCGCGTAGGCGTTCAGTTCGGCAAGCACATGGTCATGGGTGTGGTTGGAATCCAGGCACACCATGATGTTCTTCTTGCCCTCCGCATGCGCGCGCACCTGCGCGATCGTCGCCGGGTCGATGCTGGAGCCTTCAATGAGGTGGATGCGCTTGGCCAGCGGGTGGGTCTCGATGGCCTTGCGGTTGTGCTCGCGGATTTCGATATCCACGCCGACCACTTCGCCCTCGCCCAGCAGTTGCAGCATGGACGCGGACAGCATCAGCGAGCCGCCGTGGGCAATGCCCGTCTCGATGATCAGGTCCGGCTTCACGGCCCATATCAGTTCCTGCATGGCCATGGCGTCCATGGGCAGCTGGATGAGCGGGCGGCCCGCCCACGAGAAGTTGTTCATGTACTTGCGCTCCAGCGCCATCTGGCGCCAGGCAATGGAGAGCTCGCGGAATTCCTGGTCTTTGGCAAAGCCGGCAATGCGGGCTTCCTTTTCCTGGCGGTATTCCGGATGCGCGTCGGGCGTGGTTTCAAGGTAGGACATTCAAATTCCTTTGTGCAGACGGTACTGCGCTAGAAAATTCGGGAAAAATTCGGAAAACGGACGCGGGGGCTGGCGGCACAGCGCTTGCGTGCGCGTCACGTCGATGTCGTCGAACGCCCACGCCGGGGCGTCGGGTGCGACCGAAACGGGGTAGCCCATGACGTCCTGCAGGCACCCGGCGACCTCGCGGTTTTCAACGCCCGCGCCGTGCGCGACGTTGAAAATGCCGGCGGCGTCGGACAGGGCGATGGCAAGAATCTGCGAGACCGCGTCGTCGATGTGCAGGTAGTCCTTGCGGGAGGAGAGCGCCGTGCGCAGCGTGATGCGGCCATCGCGCGCGCCTTCCTCCAGCAACTGATCAATGAAGCTGTCCGGCGCGTCGCGCAGGCCGACGATGTTGGACAGGCGCGCCACCTTGGCCGGCCGACCGCCATGCAGGCAAAGCGATTCGCCCATGAGCTTGGACAGGTTGTACAGGTCGCTCGCGTCGTTCGGATTGACGCGCAGCGTCGCGCTTTCATGCGTGTCATTCACGCCCGAGTACACGCGCGTACTGGACAGGTAGGTCAGGCTGTCGAAATCGCCATGGGCGAGCAGGCTGCGCAACAGGCAGACGTGGGCCTCGACGGTGTCCAGCGGACGGCTGCGAAAGTCCGACGTCAGGCCAATGGCGTAAATCACGTGGCCCAGCGGGCGGCGCAGCAGGTCCGCATCCTGGCGCGGCGGCGCGTCACAGGCGACGCCATCGGCGCGCAGACGCGCGACCAGATGGCGGCCGATGAAGCCCGAGGCGCCCAGAACGGTGACCGGACTGCTGTTCATGCGTGCGGACCGCTGTCGATGGAAAGCGACGGGATCGCCGTGACCAGCTTGGCGCCCCATTCATGGCGCGCGTAGGCAAGCTGCTCGGACACCTCGGTCTTCAGATTCCAGGGCAGGATCAGGATGTACTCGGGCCGGTCTTCGCGCAGCCGCGCTTCGGCCACGATCGGAATGTGACTGCCCGGCAGGTACTTGTCCTGCTTGGCCGGGTTCAGGTCCACCACGTACGGCAGCAGATCCGGACGCACGCCGGCAAAATTCAGCAGCGTGTTGCCCTTGGCGGCCGCACCGTATGCGGCAATGCGCTTGCCGCCGCGGCGCAGCTCCACCAGGAACGCCAGCAGGTCATTCTTGACCCGTTCGGCCTGCTGCTGGAAGCGTGCGTAGAAGTCCGGTCCGGCGACGCCGGCGCGCTGTTCTTCTTCCAGCGTGCGCGCAACCTCGGCGCCGACCTCATGCTTGCCGGTATCCAGGCGCTGGGCGAAGACGCGCAGGCTGCCGCCGTGCGTGCCCAGGTGCTCGACATCGAACACCGACAGGCCGTTGGCCGTGAAGATGCGCGACACCGCCGTGAGCGACAGATAGGAATAGTGCTCGTGATAAACCGTGTCGAACTGGCCTTCCTGCACCATGCGCAGCAGGTGCGGAAACTCGAACGTCGCCACGCCTTGCGGCTTGAGCAGGGCGGCGAAGCCCGATACGAAATCGTTGATGTCCGGAACATGCGCCAGCACGTTATTGGCGGCAATCAGGTCCGCGGCGCGCCCGCCTTCGGTCAGCTCGTCGCCCAGTTCCACGCCGAAGAAGCGCTGCACGATGTCGATGCCGCGGTCGCGCGCGGCTTGCGCCGTGCTGGCGGTGGGCTCCACGCCGTAGCAGGGCATGCCCGCTTCCTTGACGTACTGCAGCAGGTAGCCGTCGTTCGCCGCAACCTCGGCGACCATGCTGTCCTTGCCCAGGCCGAAGCGGCCGATCATCGCATCCACGTAGCGGCGCGAATGCGCCAACCAGGATGACGAGAACGAGCTGAAGTAGGCGTAGTCGTCGGTGAACAGCGCCTCGCGGCCCGCGTGGTCTTCGGTCTGGACCAGCCAGCAGGATTCGCACACGAGGATGCGCAGCGGGAACCAGGTCTCCGGACCGCGCAGCGCCGCTTCGGACAGGTAGGCGTTGGACGGCGGGGCATGGCCCAGGTCGAGGAAGGGCAGGCGCAGTTCGGCCTGGCAATGGCGGCACTTCACAGTGCGACTCCAGAATAAGCAGCGTCCAGGCGCGGATGTTGCTGATCGCGCTCGGACACCTGGGTAGGGGGGGCGGGCCAGGAGATGCCGACGCGGGCCTCCTGGTAATGCAGGCCGGCTTCGGCTTGCGGGGCGTAGGGGGCAGAGTGGCAATACAACATTTCCACATCGTCCGTCAGCGTCTGGAACCCGTGGGCGAAGCCTTCGGGAATCAGCAGCGCGCGGCCGTTGTCCGCCGACAGACGTTCGGCATGCCATTGCAGGAACGTGGGCGACCCCTGCCGCAGATCGATGGCAACGTCCCAGACCACGCCCCGGATGCAGCTCACCAGCTTCATTTCCGCAAAGGGCGGCAACTGGTAGTGCATGCCGCGGACCGTGCCGGCTTGCGCGGTATAGGTATGGTTGACCTGCGCGACCGGGCCGTTCCAGCCGCACGCCGCCAGATCGGCTGCATCGAACAGCCGCGCCAGAAAGCCGCGCGTGTCGCCGCGCGGATGGCGCTGCACGACCTTCAGGCCCGAGATCGGGGTATCAAGGACGACCAGGCTCATGCCCGCGCCTCGTAGCGGTCGATGTCGGCATGGCACAGCGCCTGCGCGTCGCCGCCGGCGTCGAATCGGCGGTACCAGTCCATGCTGTGCGTCACTGCCTGCGGCAGCGCCCATCGCGGCGCCACGTTCAACACGGCGCGCGCCTTGGACGTATCCAGGGTAAGCAGCCCGGCCTCGTGAGGGCCTTCGATCTGTTCGGCATAGACCACGCGGCCCTTGCCGTAGGCGGACAACGCAAGGTCCACCACGGTGCGCACTGGCGCCGCCTCGGCCGCATCCGGGCCGAAGTTGTAGGCGTCCGCCAGCGCGGGCGCTTCCCACAGCTTTTCGGCCAGGGTCAGGTAGCCGGCAAGCGGTTCCAGGACGTGCTGCCACGGGCGAACCGACTGCGGGCGCCGCACATGCAGATCCCCGCCGTCTCGCCAGGCGCGCGCGGCGTCAGGCAGCAGGCGGTCCGCCGACCAGTCGCCGCCGCCGATCACATTGCCGGCGCGCGCGCTGGCAACGGCCACGCCTTGCTCACGCAGGAAGGCGTCGCGATAGGACGCAATGACCAGTTCGCTGGCGGCCTTGCTGGCGCTGTAGGGATCGTGTCCGCCCAGCGCATCGTTCTCGCGGTACGGGTAGGGCCATTCGTTGTTGCGGTAGACCTTGTCGGTCGTGACCATGACCGCGACCCGGGCCGACGGCGTAGCGCGCAGGGCATCCAGCAGATGCGCCGTGCCCATGATGTTGGCCGCAAAGGTCTCGACCGGCTGCGCATAGCTCGGCCGCACCAGCGCCTGCGCGGCCAAATGCAGCACGACGTCCGGACGGGCGGCCAGCACGTGCTCGCGCAGCGCGGCGGCGTCGCGGATATCGCAATAGTGGCTGTCGATCAGCGCGCCGATACGGGCGGCGTGATACAGGCTGGGCTCCGTGCACGGCGGCAGGGCAACGCCCGTCACCTGCGCGCCCAGCCGCTGCAGCCAGATCGCCAGCCAGCCGCCCTTGAAACCGGTGTGACCGGTCAGGAGGACGCGCTTGCCGCGCCAGAAACCGGCATTCGGCGTTACCAGACTTTCCATGGCGCCTTGCCCGTGCTCCAGAGGGATTCCAGCAAATTCTTTTCGCGCAACGTATCCATGGGCTGCCAGAAGCCCAGGTGCTCGTAGGCGTGGAGCTGGCCATCGCGGCTCAGCGCTTCCAGCGGGCCGAGTTCCCACGTGCAGTCGTCGTCCTCGATCAGCTTGAGCACGCCGGGCGACAGCACGAAGAAGCCGCCGTTGATCAGGCCGCCGTCGCCGCGCGGCTTTTCCGCAAAGCCGGTGACCTGATCGCCTTCGCGGCGCAGTGCGCCATAACGGCCCGGCGGCTGCACGGCGGTCACCGTGGCCGCCTTGCCGTGCTTGCGGTGAAAGGCGAGCAGGGCGGTGATGTCGATATCGGCCACGCCGTCGCCATACGTAAAGCAGAACGCCTCTTCTTCCTTCACGTAGTCGGCCACGCGCTTCAAGCGCCCGCCGGTCATCGTGTTCTCGCCCGTGTCCACCAGCGTCACGCGCCACGGCTCGGCCTTGCGCTGATGCACTTCCATGCGGTTGTCGGCCATGTCGAACGTGACGTCGGACATGTGCAGGAAGTAGTTGGCGAAATACTCCTTGATCATGTAGCCCTTGTACCCGCAGCAGATCACGAAGTCGTTCACGCCATGGGCGGAATAGGTCTTCATGATGTGCCACAGGATGGGCCGCCCGCCGATCTCGATCATCGGCTTGGGTCGCGTGTGGGTTTCTTCGGAAATCCGGGTGCCAAGGCCGCCGGCCAGGATGATTGCTTTCATGCTTGGGTTTCGCACCAGTTCTTGAACATTTCGCGCAGCGCGCCTTCGAACTTGCGCGCGAAGGCGGTTTCGTTCATCAGGGGGCTGACGCGCATTTCTTCGCGCAGGCCACCGCGGATCTTGGCCAGGGCGGGCAGGTCGCTCGCCAGCGCGACGACCTTCTCCACGTACTCCAGCTCGGTCTGCGCGACCCACTCGGGGCGTTGGATGCCGTGCAGGATCGAACTGCCGATCCGGCCGACGCTGGGCCGGCTGGCAAGGGTGACGTAGGGCACGCCCATGTAAAGGGTATCGACCAGCGTCACGCCCGAGTTGTGGGGGAAGCAGTCCAGGCCGATGTCCATGCTGCGCAGGATGTCCCACGGGGGGCTGTCCCAGCCGATCAGCAGACGGTCGCGCGCGATGCCGTGCGCGCCGAAGCGGCTTGCCAGCTCCTCGCGCATCGGGCCGTCCTTGTAGCTGCGGCTGTTGACGATCAGGCGCGACTGCGGCACGCGGCGCAGGATCTCCGCCCACACGCCGACGACCTTGTCGTTCATGCGGATCGCGCGGGTAAGGCTGCCAAAGGTGATGAATCCGTTCTTCTGCGCCGGCAGGTCGTTGCACTCGCCCATGCCCGCGCCGGCGCGGTAGACGAAGTTGCTGTCGGCCAGACGCCAGGGCTTTTCAGAAAACAACGCTTCGCTGCCCGTGGGCGCCATGACTTCATCGCTCATGATGTAGTCGATGGCGGTGAGGCCCGTGGTGTAGCCGAAGCCCAGCCAGGTCAACGAAATGGGCGCGGGCTTGCGCGCGAACACGCCGAGTCGGTTGCCGCCGGTGTGGCCAGCGACGTCGATCAGGATGTCGATGCCGTCGGCGCGGATGCGGTCGGCAAGCGCTGCGTCGCTCATGCCGGCGGTGGGCGTCCAGGCGTCGAAATACGTCTTGAAGCGGGTGGTGACGGGGTCTTCCGCGACGAACTCCGCGTAGGCGTGCAGCTCGAGGTTCTCGCGGTCGTGATGCGACAGCAGGGGCTCGATGAAGTTGTTGCCCGAATGCTGGCGGAAGTCAGGAGACACGTAGCCCACCCGGATGCGGCGCTTCGCGTCGCGGGGGTTCGCATGGGGACGCCACGTCGACCGCAGGCCCTCGCAATGGACCTGATTGAACTGGCGGTAGGCGTCGAACACTTCTTCCGCGGTCGCGGACGGGGAGTAGTTCAGCGAAAACAGCAGGTTGTTGTGCGCGATGAGCGCCTTGGGCGCGATCGACACCGCGGCCTTGGCGGCGGTTACGGCGCCTTCCGCATCACCGCGATCCAGCAGGATCTTGCCCAGGTTTGTCCTGGCCTTTTCCTGATAGGGATCCAGCGACAACGCGGTCAGGCAGCTTGCCTGCGCTTCCTTGTAGCGCAGCTCCGAACACAGCGCATCGCCCAGCACGCCGTGCGTGGAGGCATCGCGCGGCGCCAGCTCCACGGCGCGGCGTGCCGCGCCGATGGCTTCGGAAGTGCGGGTCAGCGCCGTCAGGCAGGACGACAGCACGATATAGCTTTGGGCCCGCGCGGGCGCCAATTCCAGCATCTTGAGCGCGGGCGCGAGCGCCTGGCGGAACCTGCCGGAGTTGCACAGCGTGACGGCCAGCGGCTCCCAGGCGGCGGAGGCACCCGGCACCGTCTTGATGAGCTGACGCGCCAGGCCTTCGGCCTTGTCGTATTGCCGCTCGGTCAGGAGGTCCTGGATGCGCATGGCAAGCGTCGCCGCGGCCGGCGGCAGGCCGCCCGCCATCGAGCCGGCAGCCAGAACGCGTTGATTCAGGCTGACGCGGGCCAGGGCGCCGGCATACAGTCCAAAGAGTTGCGCATCGCCATGGCTGGCGGTCAGCGCCTCGTTGAGCAGCGCGGCCCAGGCCGACGCCGACCCCTGCAGCAGCCCGTAACGCTTGAGCAAGCCCAGCAGTTCCAGGAGGCCCGATGTGTCCCGCGGAATGCCCGCTTCGGTGGTTTCAGGCGCGGTGCTTACCTGCAGCAGCGGCAGCCCTTGGGCAAGCCGGTCCGCCATGGTCTGGAAGTCGGGTGTCAGGATCAGTCTGACCGGTTCGTGCCACAGGTTGAACCGCAGGGGAACGCCATCCGCAAGCTGTTCGGACAGCGCCACGTTCACGCAGGCAACCGGGCGGACCGGCGCATTGTCTTCACGATCGTAAGGGCCTGCTTCCACGCAGAAATGCGCCAGGTCGTGCTCCATCAGCGTCGTCAGCGACTTGTCGAGCAGCTTGCGCGCGGCGCCGTCGTCCAGACCCTCCGCGTGCATCAGCACGGCGACCAAGGTCGTATAGGGCAGCGACCCGGGCCAGGCGTGGGCAAGCGTGTCCATCAGCTTGACCATGTGCGCTTCCGTGGTCACCAGGCCGCGGCCCAGGTGGTTCACATAGGTCGCACCCACTTCCTGCCCGTTGGCGGCCAGGCGCTGCGCGCCGCACGCCCAGCGCAGGTCCTTGAGCCGGCTCAGGTCCGGCCGCGGCTGGAGCTGTTCGGCGGCGGCCTGGGTGGTGAGAAGGCTTTGCCGGAATCCGCGTCCGGTCGCGAAATCCAGATATTGCTGCCTGACGCTGGCCGGCTGGCCCATGGTCAGCAGGCTGTGGGTCAGCGATACGTTCTGCCCC
>CBHWAL010000150.1:0-9062 GCA_966111495.1 uncultured Achromobacter sp.
GACGGCCTTGGTCCAGAAGGAAGAGGACGCCAAGCGCAAACGCCGCGCGGCGGCGCAGGGCGCGCCGCAGGGGGCAGATGCCGCGCCCGCAGCCGATGCGCCGGCGGCGGTTCAAGCGCCTACGGCCCCGTCGACCGCCGCGCCGGCCGCTGCGGCGCCGGGTGGCGGTGTGAAGGGCGTTTCCGGTGTCGGGCTGTCCGACTACGAGAAGCCCCCCGCGCCTTGAAAAACGCCCGGTAGGCGCTGGAACCTCCAGCTTCAATCCCATCAAACCCGCCCTCCGGCGGGTTTTTTTGCGCCCGGAATTCGGGGTTTTCCCTTGCGATTCTCAAGGGTTGGGAAAAATCAGAAGTGAAACCGCCACAAATTGATAATCTCGCTTCGATATTGCTGGGAGTTGAATCGTTATGTCGGAAACGTCTGTCGGGGCGGGTGCGGATCGCGTCCTGTATGTGCTGGCCACCCTGGCCCGGCACGACGGCCCGCTGAGCATTGCCGCGCTGGCCGACAAGACGGGTCTGGCGCAGAGCACGCTTTACCGGCAGATCGCGCTCCTCAAGCGGTGGGGCTTTGTCGCCGAGCACGAGGGCGAGTACGGACCCGGCCCGCTGTGCGTGCAGCTCGCGTGGGGCTTTGACCAGTCGTCGTTCCTGATTCATGAAGCGCAGCCCGACATGGCGGCGCTGGCCGCATCGTCCGGCGAAACCATCGGCCTGCTTGTCGCCGTGAAGGACCAGGCCGTATGCCTGGACATGGTGGAAAGCCAGCATCCGCTGCGCTGTTCGTTCACCAAGGGCCGCGGGCTGCCGCTGGCGCGGGGCGCGTCGGCAAAGTCGCTGCTGGCGTTCATGCCGCAGGCCCGCCTGCAGGCTGCGCTGGCCTACCTGGCCGACGAGGCCGGCGTGGATGCCGGCCGGTTGACAGGCGAACTGGAAGCCATCCGCGCGCAGGGCTATGCCGTGACCGACAGTGAGGTCGACGCCGGCGTCTGGGGTGTGAGCGTGCCGATCTTCCAGCGGCCGAACCAGGCCGTGGCCTCGATCACGCTGATGGCGCCGTCCACGCGCGCCGCGCAGCATCCGGACGCGCTGATCGACATGACCATCGCCGCCGCCCGCCGCATTTCAGAGCGTTTGAAGGCCGCCTGACGCCGTAGTGCCTGCCGAATCCGATTATCTGCTTTACCGCTAAGCCCGTTCCTAGCCGCAACGATCGTCGTACCCACCGTCGTACCACCTGTCGCATCCACCTCCATAGGACCCCACCATGACCACTCGCCGCACCCTGCTGTCCGCCGCCCTGACCCTGAGCCTTGCCTGGGCCGCCGGCGCCGCGCACGCACAGGAAACGATCCGCGCCGTCACCGACGCCACCTTCCCGCCGATGGAATTCGTCAAGGACGGCAAGCGCACCGGCTTTGACATCGAGCTGGTCGAAGCGCTGGCCGGCGCGATGGGCAAGAAGGTCGAATGGATCGACATCGACTTCAAGGGCCTGATTCCGGCGCTGCAGGCCGGCCGTGCCGACATCGCGGTGTCCGCCATCTACATCACGCCCGAGCGCAGCAAGGTCGTCGATTTCACCGACCCGTACTATGCGGGCGGCCTGGTGGTCCTGACCAAGGCCGACGGCCCCATCAAGACGATCAAGGATCTGGAGGGCCGCAAGGTGTCGGTGCAGGTCGGCACGAAGTCGGTGAATTACCTTAAAGAGCATTTCCCCAAGGTGCAGCGCGTGGAAGTCGAGAAGAACCAGGAGATGTTCAACCTGGTGCAGATCGGCCGCGCCGATGCCGCGGTGACGGGCAAGCCCGCCGCCAAGCTGTTCGCGCAGAGCACCAACGGCCTGACCGTGCTTAACGAGCAGGTCACGACCGAGGACTATGGCATCGCCGTGCCCAAGAACAAGCCTGAGCTCACACGCGACCTGAACGCCGCGCTGCAGAAGCTGAAGGCCGACGGCAGCTACCAGGCCATCGTGAACAAGTGGTTCGAGGCGCCCGCGAAATGAACCTGGAATTTTCACCCGTCTTCGCCGACTTCGACGCGCTGATGCGGGGCGCGCTGGTCACCATCGAGGTGACCGCCGGCGCCTTGCTGCTGGGCTGCGTGATGGGGCTGCTGGTCGGGATCGGCCGGCTCAATCCGCAGCGGCGCATCACGTATCACCTGTGCAGCACGTACCTGCTGTTCTTCCGGGGCACGCCGCTGCTGGTGCAGCTTTTCATCTGGTTCTTCGGCTTGCCGCAGTTCGGCGTGACGCTGCCGGCATTCGCCTGCGGCGTGCTGGGTCTGGGCATGTATTCCGGGGCCTATGTGTCGGAGATCGTGCGGGGCGCAATCCAGTCGGTGGATCGCGGCCAGACGGAGGCGGCGCGCTCGCTGGGCATGTCGTCCGGCCAGGCGATGCGCATCATCATCCTGCCGCAGGCTTTCGTGCGCATGATTCCGCCGCTGGGCAACGAGTTCATCGCGCTCATCAAGAACTCGGCGCTGGTCTCGCTGTTGACCATTCACGATCTGATGCACGAAGGGCAGAAGATCATCAGCGTGTCGTATCGCTCGCTGGAAACCTACCTGGTGGTGGCTTTGATCTATCTGGCGCTGACCACGACCGCCATGGTGATTTTGCGCAAGATCGAGCATCGGCTGCGCGCGGGAGGAATGGTGCAATGAGCCTCGTCATCGAAGGTCAGGAAATGATCCGCATCCGCGGCCTGCACAAGTCCTTTGGCGATCACGCCGTTCTGCGCGGCATCGATTTCGATGTGCTGAAGTCGCAGGTGGTGGTGGTCATCGGACCCAGCGGTTCGGGCAAAAGCACCTTGCTGCGTTGCTGCAACGGGCTGGAAGTGGCCCAGCGCGGCACGGTCGACATCTGCGGCCAGACGCTGCAGGGCAACGGGGAGCTGTTGCCCGAAGCCGAACTGAACCAGTTGCGCACGCAGGTGGGCATGGTGTTCCAGGGCTTCAATCTGTTTCCGCACCTGTCGGTGCTGGACAACGTGACCGTCGGCCCCCGCACGCTGCTCGGCATGGGGCGTGAACAGGCCAATGCGATGGCGTCAGACCTGCTCAACAAGGTGGGCCTGTCGCAGAAGATGGCGGCCATGCCCGCCAGCCTGTCGGGTGGTCAGAAGCAGCGCGTGGCCATCGCGCGTGCGCTGGCGATGCAGCCGCAGGTGATGCTGTTTGATGAGCCGACGTCGGCGCTGGATCCGGAATTGGTCGGCGAAGTGTTGCAGGTCATGAAGCTGCTGGCCCGCGAAGGCATGACCATGATGGTCGTGACGCACGAAATGGGCTTTGCCCGCGACGTGGCGGACGTGGTGGCCGTGATGGACGGCGGCGTCATCCTGGAATCCGGCCCGCCGGAGGTGATCTTCAGCGAGCCGCGCGAAGCCCGCACCCGCGAGTTCCTGCAGGCGGTCCTGAGCGCGGGCCCGGGGGCGGCAGCATGAGCGCGCCGCAACTGGACAAGAGCCTGTGGAAGGCGCGCGACGACAGCGCCGAGCAGGGCGACACGCGCCGGCTTGCGCACATCGTCCAGGCCGAGGCAGGCCTGGCCGAAGCGGGCGAGGCCGTGGTGCTGGGCTTTGCCTGCGATGCGGGCGTGGCGCGCAACCAGGGCCGGGTGGGCGCCGCCGCGGGGCCAGCCGGCATCCGCAAGTATCTGGCGGGCCTGCCGGCGCATGGTCTGACGCGTCTGCTGGATGCCGGGGACGTCGAATGCCACGGCGACAAGCTGGAGGACGCGCAGGAGCGCCTGGGCCTGCGTCTGGCCGAACTGATGGGCCGTGGCGCGCGGCCAGTCGTGCTGGGCGGCGGGCATGAAATCGCCTGGGGCAGTTTTCAGGGGTTGGCCCGCTGGCTGGACGCGCGGGGCGACGCCGGCGCCGTGCTGGTGCTGAACCTGGACGCGCACTTCGATCTGCGTACGGGCCGTCCCGGCAGCTCTGGCACGCCATTCGACCAGATTGCGACAGACAGCGAGGCGCGCGGTCGCGACCTGCAATATGCCTGCCTGGGCGTCTCGCGGCTGGCCAATACGCCGGCGCTCTACGCCCGCGCCGCGGAAATCGGGGCTGTGTGGATCGAAGACCGGGACATGCAGGAACGCCATCTAGAGGCGCGGCTTGCCGACGTGGACGCGCTGCTGGCCAAGGCGCAGCACGTGTACCTGACGATCGACCTGGACGTGCTGCCCGCCGGCGTGATGCCGGGGGTGTCCGCGCCGGCGCCTTATGGCGTGCCGATGTCCGTCATCGAAGAGATCGTCCTGCGGGTCAAGGCAAGCGGCAAGCTCCGATTGGCGGACATGGCGGAGTTCAACCCCAAGTTCGACGTAGACGGCCACGGCGCGCGCGCGGCGGCGCGCCTGGCTTGGCAGTTGTTGTCGGCGTGATTTGCCGCTGGCGAGGTGTCTGACACCCTTGCCGCGGCGGTGCAGGCTGAAGATTGTCTCCCCAGTGTGTCAGACACCGGGGTGATGCTTATATGTCTGCATGGGCGTGAATGTGAAGGGCGGTTCTCCAGAAGAGTCCGCCCTTTTTTTCGCCCTGCGAATCCCCGCCGCAGGCTGGACGCCGCCACATTGCGGGCTTAGGATAGGTGCAGCTTCCGGGCCCGCCTGCGACCCGTTCGGTATCCGCAACGTCAATACGTCCCTATTTAAAATATTTAAACTTTAAATAGGGACGCTATAACTTTCGTGGATAAAATGGCGCAACTTTGTCAGGAGAGCATGCTCATGTCTCAAACTCCCACCCATGCCTTGCCGTCTTATCTGAATGCCGAGGACCTCGGCCCCTGGGGTAATTACCTGCAACAAGTCGACCGGGTCACGCCGTACCTCGGCTCCCTGAGCCGGTGGGTCGAGACGCTGAAGCGTCCGAAGCGCTCGCTGATCGTCGATGTGCCGATCGAACTGGACAACGGCACCATCGCCCACTTCGAGGGCTACCGCGTGCAGCACAACGTGTCGCGCGGTCCCGGCAAGGGTGGGGTGCGTTTCCACCAGGACGTGACGCTGTCCGAAGTGATGGCGCTGGCGGCCTGGATGTCGGTCAAGAACGCGGCGGTCAATCTGCCGTACGGCGGCGCCAAGGGCGGCATCCGTGTCGACCCGCGCAAGCTCTCCGCCTCGGAACTCGAACGCATGACGCGCCGCTACACCAGCGAAATCGGCGTCATCATCGGACCGTCCAAGGACATTCCCGCTCCTGACGTGAACACCAACGCCCAGACCATGGCCTGGATGATGGACACGTACTCCATGAACGAAGGCGCCACCGCCACGGGCGTGGTCACCGGCAAGCCGATCGCGCTGGGCGGCAGCCTGGGCCGCGTCGAGGCCACCGGCCGCGGCGTGTTCGTCGTGGCGTGCGAAGCCGCGCGCGACCGGAACATCGATGTGGCCGGCGCGCGCGTCGTCGTGCAGGGCTTCGGCAACGTGGGCGGCACCGCCGCCCGCCTGTTCCATCAAGCCGGCGCCAAGGTCATTGCCGCGCAGGATCACACCGGCACCGTGCACAACGCGGCTGGCCTGGACGTGCACAAGCTGCTGTCGCACGTGTCGCAGACCGGCGGCGTGGGCGGCTTCTCGGGTGGCCAGGCGCTGGACAAGGACGAGTTCTGGACGCTGGAAACCGAATTCCTGATCCCCGCAGCCCTGGAAAGCCAGATCACCGTCGACAACGCCGCCAAGGTGCGCGCCAAGATCGTGGTCGAAGGCGCCAACGGCCCGACGACCCCGGAAGCGGACGACATCCTGGCCGAGAACGGCGTCTACGTCGTGCCGGACGTGCTGGCCAACGCCGGCGGCGTGACGGTCAGCTACTTTGAATGGGTGCAGGATTTCTCCAGCTTCTTCTGGAGCGAGGAAGAGATCAACCAGCGCCTCGAACGCCTGATGCGTGAAGCCTATGCCGCGGTGGCGCAGGTGTCGCGCGAGCACAAGGTGACGCTGCGCACCGCCGCGTTCATCGTGGCTTGCACGCGCATCCTGCAGGCCCGCCAGGTGCGCGGCCTGTATCCGTAAAGACTGAATCGGCGATGCGCCTTCGGGCGCGTCGTCGAGGAGGCAGAGAGAGACAAAAAAAGGAATCGCTCCGCAAGGAGCGATTCCTATTTGTGGCGCCGAACAATGCCGGACGGATGTCCGGCGTTTTCGTTCTAGGATGCCGGACGGGGCCTTGGGTTCATGAAGCCCGCCGCGACGGTGGCTTCACGAGCCCGGCAGCAGCTCCGGCCTCAGGATGCCGCGCAGGTCCTGGTAGGAAATTGCCAGTTCCGGCTCGCCGTGCGAATACGGCGCGATCGAATAGGCATCGTACTTGACCACGATGCCGTCACGCGTGAGCGCGAAGTTGTCGCTTTCCTGGAACGGCCACATCTTGTTGTAGGCCGCCGGGTCGCGCTTGGCGTCCGGGTTGCCGGTCAGCCATTTGGCGTGCGCGCGCTGCAAGGCCGCGACGTAATCGGCGCGGCGTCCCGGGATCAGCGCTTCGTCCAGGCTCATGACGCGGCCGCGGCTGCGTTCCCAGTTCAGATACTGCGTGGCCGGAATGCCGTGCGCGGCGCCGGTCAGATACTGTTCCGTGTGCAGTTCGATGGAAACGATGTCGCCCACCGTGTCCTTCACGCTGGCCTTGAAGTAGGTCGCGTCGCGCGGGCGCGCCGTGGACCAGAAGTACTTCGTGTATTCCGACAGCGTGTCGTAGGGGCCGCGGCGATTCGCGTCGGTGCCGGTCATGTAGGCGAGCACGTGGTCCACCAGCGCGGTCAGCTTCGGAATGCCGGGAAACGCCACGCTGTCGATCTCGATGCGCGGGCAATCGCCCTCGCAGCCCGGCTTGCTGGCGGCCCACTTGATGCGCTCGGTGGACAGGTCGCCCACTTTTTCCGGCGTAGCCGTTGACTGGGCATCGGGCGTTGCCAGCGTGATGTTCGCCGGGGGCGTGCTGCTGCACCCGGCGAGGGCCAACAGGGCGGCGCCCAGAATCAGACCGCGTTTCGCGCCGGGCGGCGTGAATGTGCGATTCATGCAATTACCTCCAAAAACCGAGGCGCCGTCAGGGCACGACGCCTGTCCACTCGGCGCGGGAGAACTTTTCGTCCGCCTGCGCCTGGGCGCGTGCGAGCGTCTCGCTGCCCACGCTGCCCGGGGTCAGACGGTGCAAGCCGGCAAAAGTTTCCACCATGCGGTCGATGATGACCTCGCGCGCCAGGCCGGTCTGCGTGCGCAGCGGATCGACGCGCTTCTTGGCGCTGGTGGTGCCCTTGTCGGAAAGCTTCTCGCGGCCAATGCGCAGGACCTCGACCATCTTGTCGGCGTCGATGTCGTAGGACATGGTGACGTGATGCAGCACGGCGCCCGCGCGGCGGGCCTGCGCCGCGCCGCCGATCTTGCCGATGTCGGAGGCGATGTCGTTCAGCGGCTGATACCAGGCCTTGATGCCCAAACCCTGCAGCGCAGTCAGCACCCAGGCGTCCAGGAAGGCGTACGACTCCTGAAAGCTCATGCCGTGGACCAGCGCCTGCGGGGCGCTCAGCGAATAGGTGATGGAATTGCCGGGCTCGATGAACATCGCGCCGCCGCCGCTCACGCGCCGCACCACCTCGATGCCGTGGCGCGCGGCGCCGTCCGGATCGACTTCGTTCTTCAGGGATTGGAAGCGGCCGATCACGACGGCCGGCGCCGACCATTCCCAGATGCGCAGCGTGGGCGGCCGTTGGCCGGCGCCCACTTCGTCGGTGATGACCGCGTCCAGCGCCATGTGCAGCGCGGGCGGCTGCGGGCCTTGATGGATCAGTTGCCAGTCGTAGTCATTCCAGTCGGTGCGGGTCATGCCAGCGCCCTCCGCAGCACCACAGCGATGGCTTCGGCCGAGAAGCCGAACATTTCAGCGTCGGCCGGCAGGGCCGATTGCACGGCCACCGCCAGCTCCAGTTCGCCGGCGTCCGCGGGCATGCCGTTCAGGCCGCGGTTGATGGCTTCAAGGGCTTCGGGCGGTTCAAGAAAAAAGTCGCCGCTGATGCGCACGTCGGCCAGACGGCCATCGCGCACTTCCAGATCCGCGACGACGAGTTTGCCGCCGGGGACTTTGTATTCGCCATGCAAGGGCATTGGGCGCTCCTTTCGAAAATCAGAATCAGACATCAGAATCAGACATTACAGGCTGAGCTTCATGCCGTCGTGGCTGGCCTTGAAACCCAGGCTTTCGTAGAACCGGCGCGCATCGGGGCGCGCGCGGTCGGTGGTGAGCTGGACCAGCTCGCAGCCCTGGCTGCGGCACTGTTCGATGGCCCATTCGAACATGGCGCGGCCCAGGCCTGCGCCGCGGAATGCCGACGCGATGCGCACGCTTTCGATCTGGCCCCGCCACAGACCCAGCCGCGACAGGCCGGGTATGAACGATAACTGCAAACAGCCCACCAGTTGTGAATCCTGCTCAACCACGGCCAGGAATTGGTTGGAATCCTGTTCAATTGCCTCGAAGGCCGCGATATAGCGCGGGTTCAGCGGGATGGACGCGTCCTCGCGCCCGGCGCCCAGGTCGTCATCGGCCAGCATGGCCACGATGGCGGGCAGATCGGCCGCGCGCGCGCGGCGAAACACGCGTTGAGGTGCGTTCATGGCGCGCTCCTTGGTCGTTAGCGGACGTGTTGGGCGGTCTGGCCGAACAGGATGCGGCGCGCTTCGTCGTCGCTGAGCGGGGGCGTGGTGTTGATCGTGTCGGCCAGCGCGTACGCGCGTTGCGTCGCGGGGCGTGCGCGGATGGCGTCGAACCAGCGCTTGAGGTGTGGAAAGTCGTTCAGGTCCTGGCCCTGCTTGGCGTGCGGCACGATCCACGGGTAGGCCGCCATGTCCGCGATGGAATAGTCGCCGGCGACGAATTCGCGGTCGGCCAAACGCTTGTTCAGCACGCCGTAGAGGCGATTGGTTTCGTTGACGTAACGATCGATGGCGTAAGTGATGCGTTCCTGCGCGTAGCCCGAGAAGTGGTGGTTCTGGCCGGCCATGGGGCCCAGGCCGCCCATCTGCCAGAAGAGCCATTGCGA
>CBHWAL010000151.1:0-9043 GCA_966111495.1 uncultured Achromobacter sp.
CGGAAAACCAGGCAGGCGCGGCACGTGGCCGCCTCCGCCGGATCAACGCAGCACGAACGGATTGCTGGCGGTCGCTCCGCTGTTGAGCCAGACGCTCTTGACCTGCAGGAACTCCTTGACGGCGTCCATGCCGTTCTCGCGTCCCAGTCCCGAATCCTTATAACCGCCAAAGGGCGCCATGAAGCTGACTGCACGGTACGTGTTGACCCAGACCGTGCCGGCCTTCAACCGCTCCGTCATCCGGATCGCACGGGCGATGTCCTGCGTCCACACGGCGGCGGCCAATCCGAATCGGACGTCATTGGCGATCCGCAGCGCCTCAGCCTCGTCTTTGAAGCGGATGATGGACAGCACCGGCCCGAACACTTCTTCCTGGGCGATGCGCATGTCGTTGCGCACGTCGCCGAAGATGGTCGGCTCCACGAACCACCCCTTGCCGCATTCCGGCCGTTGCGCGGCCTGGCCGCCCAGCAGCAGGGTCGCCCCCTCGTCCCGCGCGATGCGGATGTAATCCAGCACCTTTTGGTATTGGGGCGGCGTCGTGACCGGCCCGACCTGCGTGGCCGGATCCATCGGATCCCCCATGCGTGCGGCGCCGGCCAGCGCCAGCAGCTTTTCGACAAAGCGATCGTAGATGCTGTCCTGGAGCAACAGGCGCGAGCCGGCGATGCAGGTTTGACCGCTTGCCGCGAAGATGCCCGAGATCGCGCCGAACACGGCCTGTTCCAGGTCCGCGTCCTCGAACACGATGTTGGGCGATTTGCCGCCCAGTTCCAGCGAGGTGTGCTTGAGCAGCCGCGCGGCCTGCTCGTTGATCAGGCGGCCGGTCTGGTCCGACCCGGTGAAGGAGACCTTCTGCACCAGCGGATGCTGGACCAGCGCTGTCCCCACTTCCTGGCCGTAGCCCGTCACCACGTTCATCACGCCCGGCGGAAAGCCCGCCTCGTCGAACAGTTCCGCGAACTCCAGCGTCGATGCGGAGGTGAACTCCGACGGTTTCACAACCACCGTGCAGCCCGCCGCCAGCGCCGGCGCGATCTTCCAGCCCAGCAGGAGCAAGGGCGAATTCCACGGCGTGATTGCCGCCACCACGCCCAGCGGTTCAAAGCGCGTGTAGGTGAAATACCCTTTCTTGTCCAAGGGCAGCGTCGACCCGTGGATCTTGTCCGCCAGGCCGCCGTAATAGCGGAACCATTGCGGCAGGTACGTCAGCTGTCCCAGCATCTCGGCGAAGAGCTTGCCGTTGTCCCGAACTTCCGTTTCCGCGAGCTTGCGCGCATCGCGTTCGATGAGATCGGCCAGCCGATAGAGCAACCTGCCGCGCTCGGTGGCGGTCAGTTCCGCCCACGGTCCTTCCGAAAACGCGAAATGGGCGGCCTGCACTGCCACCTCGACGTCTTGCGCGGCCCCGCGCGCAACTCGCGCCCAGGCCTCGCCGGTGTAGGGGTTCTGCGTCTCGAACCATTCGCCCGAGATGGGCGCGGCCGGCGCACCCGCAATCCGCATCGAGTAAGTCTTCATCACAGCCTCCTGGCCTGAATGCTGCATGGCAGCCCAAGGGCCGCCTCTGCTAAGAACGTCTAAAATCCCAGAGCGGCCCGGAAGCGGTTCTTGACGTACACACCGTCGCGCGGCGGCAACGCGCGCGGCGGTTCGTCCGGATTGATGAACACCTGGGCGAAGGCGACGCCTCGTCGCGCCATCACCCGCTCGGCGACCTCACCCGCCCTGCCCGTTTCCCGGACGGCAAACGCGTCCTTGATGCCGAACCCCTGCGCCACGGCCACCAGGTCCGTGCCCAGGCTGGTATGGCTGCGCTGCATGCCGGTCTCGCCGAAGTGGCCATTGTCCAGCACCACGATGGTCAGGTTTCTGGGCTGTTTGGCGCCGACGGTGCCCAGCGTGCCCACACCCATCAATTGTTCGCCGTCACCCGTGATGACAAGCACCGGCCGATCTGGCTGGGCAAGGGCCAGGCCCAGGCCCAGCGCCACGGCGCCGCCCATGGCGCCCCATAGATAGAAATTCTGGTCCCGGTCGCCCGCGGCAAAAACGTCGTAAGACGGCGAGCCCAGGCCCGACACGATCAGCGCGTCGGGCGACGCCGCGATCAGTTGAGACACGAAGGCGCGGCGGTCCACGGCGCCGGAAGCATTCAAGGTGGTCGACATCAGTTGCGCTCCCACTTTTTACGTCCAATCAAGGTTTGCGACAGCAGGACGGCAACCTGCTCGCCGGCCAGAAACGCGGAGTCGGCAGCGGCGCTGACGATCTCTCCAACTTCTTCAGGGTTCGACGCCCGCAGCACGGTAATGCCCATCAGCTCAAGGGCCTGCTGGGTGGTCTTGCCCATCGGACCCTGCCAGGGATTGAACTCCGCGTACTCGCCCCGCATCGTCACCAGCGTGAGAAAGGGAAAGTTGCAGCTGCGCAGCAGCGAGAACATGTTCACGCAATTTCCCACGCCGCTGCTCTGCATCAGCAGCGCGGCGCGCTGGCCGCCCAGCCACGCGCCGCTGACGACGGCGACGCCCTCTTCTTCGGTGGTCAGGACCACGTCGGTGATTTCCGGATCAAGTTGCGCTTGCCGGATGGCATAGGAATGGCCGGCGTCCGGCACGTAGGCGATCTGGCGGATGCCGCCGGCTTTCAGCGCGACGAACGCGGCTTGCTGCCAGGCAGGCGCCTCGGTGGTGGTTGTAGTCATGAGTGGGTTTCCCGGTGGCTAAGTGCTGCGAGGCATCTTATATCGCTATAGAATCGCCAACTAAATAGAATTTGGTGATGGAATTCATCACCCTTGCGCATACCCCGGGAGCCGCAGATGGACTTGAAGCAACTGAAGGCGTTCGTGACCGTGGCCGAGACGGGCAGCGTGACCAGCGCGGCGCGCCTGCTCAACATCGTGCAGCCTGCGGTTTCCCGGCAATTGAAGTTGCTGGAAGACGATATCGGCACACCGCTCTTCACCCGCGGCCGCCTCGGCATGGAACTGACGGACGCCGGCAAGACGCTCGAGGATTACGCGCGGCGCGCGCTTAACGAGTTGGACCGCGCCCGCGCCGAGATCCGGCCGTCCAGTGGCACGGTGGGCGGCATCGTCACGGTAGGCCTGCTGCCCAGCACCGCCGACATGCTGTCCAGCGCGCTGCTGTCCGCCGTGGCGGCCCACTATCCCGGCATCCGCCTGCGGCTGACGGCAGGCTATGCCGGGCACCTGCAGTCGTGGCTGGAAACCGGCGACGTCGACATCGCGCTGCTGTACGACTCCAAACCGAATCCCGCGCTCAAGTTCCGCACGTTGCTGGAAGAGAGCCTGTGGTTCGTGGGCCCGCCGGACAGCGGACTCGACACCCGCACGCCTGTCCGCATGGCCGACATCATCGGCCGGCCGCTTGTGCTGCCGGGCGCGCCGCATGGATTGCGCTCGCTGGTCGAGCAGGCCGCGCGCACGCAAGAGACCGAGCTGCACATCGTGGCCGAGACCAATGCGATGAGCGTGCAGAAGCGCCTGGTGCTGGACGGCCACGGCTACACCATCCTGCCCTCCATCGCCGTGGCCGACGACGTGGATCGCGCCATCCTGGCTGCTGCCCCGGTCGTGGATCCGTTGCTGGTGCGGCGCATCGTGCTGGCGCAACCGGCGACTCGCCCGATTGCCAATTCCGTGCCTTGCGTCATGAACGAATTGATCCAATGCGCCCGCGATGCAGTGCGCAATGCACGCTGGCCCTCCGCCCGCTGGTTGGCCAAGTAGCCGCGCGCGCCGGCTTTGCCATCTCCCGCCGTGATGAATTCCATCACGAAATTCTATTTATTCGGCTTTTTCATAACGGATTAATCTGGGACACCTGACAGCGCTATCTGGCCGACATGTCCCACCTGATTGATCCCGAACTCCCCGCCGCCGCAAGGACGGAAACACGGCTGATCGCCGGCCCGGCCGGTCTGCTGGAATTGCTGATTGACCGCCCCGCCACGCCGCGCGTTGGGGTGGCCATCGTTACCCATCCGCAACCGCTGTTGGGCGGCACACCGCGCCACAAGATCCCGCACAGACTGGCGCACGGCGTCCGGGATGCGGGATGGCTTGCGATACGGCCCAGCTTTCGGGGCGTGGGCGCCAGCGCTGGCGTGTATGACCACGGCCGGGGCGAAGCCGAAGACATTCTTGCCGTCGTACACGCCGTGCGTGCCGAGTCCCCCGATACGCCACTGGCGCTGATTGGCTTTTCATTCGGCGCTTATGCCCTGGCCCACGCGATTCGCAGGCTGACCGACCAGGATGCCGCGCCTGCCGCCGCCATCCTGGCCGGGCTGCCGGTTGGCGCAGTCGAGGGCGACCGGGTCTACGACACGCCGCCCTTGCCCGCCGGCGTGGTGCTGATCCATGGCGAATCGGACACGCAGGCGCCCCTGCAGCCGCTGCTGGCGTGGGCCCGCCCCACTTCCCACCCCATCATCGTCATCCCCGGTGTTGACCACTTTTTCAGCCGTTCGCAGGACCTGTTGCTGTCCCTCGTCCTTGCGCATCTTCCCAAGGAGGCCGCCAAGGCTCGTACAGATTGATCGCGGCGCCTTTTCACACCTCCCCGACACGCCATCGAGCAAGAGGGAGGGTTCAACAAGGAGACAAACATGCGCTTTCCCATCAAGCGTTGGGCGTGCGGCGCCCTCGCATCCGCGTTCAGCGCGGCCGTCATGGCGGCCGCGCCGTATCCGGACAAACCCAAAAGCCATATCGTGCCGTGGCCCGCGGGCGGCTCGGCGGACACCATCGGCCGATCGCTGGGCGATGCCTTGGGCAAACGCCTGAATGCGACGGTCGTGGTCGAAAACGTGGCGGGCGCTTCCGGCACCATCGCAACCACCCAATTCGCCCGCGCCGCGCCGGACGGCTACACCCTTCTGCTGGCCAGCAGCTCGGCCAACGTCTCGGCGCCCAATCTGTATGCCAAGGTGCATTTCGACCCGATCAAGGACTTCACGCCGATTGGTGAAGTCGCGCTGGTGCCCAGCGTGCTCATTGTTCCCGAGAACTCGCCGTTCAAGCGTCCGGCCGACATCGTGGCGGCGGCACGCAAGCAACCCGGCAAACTGACCTACGGGTCCGGCGGCACCGGCAACTCGGGACATCTGTCGGGCGAACTGTTTCGCGCAATCAACAAGATCGAGGTCACGCATGTGCCATACAAGGGCAACAACCCTGCCTTGACCGACCTGATGGGCGAACGGCTCGACTACATGTTCGACAACGGCGCGATCGGCCACATTCAAAGCCAGCGCGTACGCGCGTTGGCCGTTGCCGCCGACGCCCGGCTCAAGGCCATTCCCGACGTGCCGACGTTCGAGGAACTGGGCATGGCGGGCATGCAATTGACGACGTGGTTTGGTCTGGCGGCGCCGGCCGGCACACCCGCGCCCATCGTTGACCAGTTGAGCCACGCGCTGAATGCCGTCATGTCCGATCCCGCCTATTCGCAACGGCTCATCGCCATGGGGGCTGAATTGCGCCAAAGCACGCCCGCCGCGTTCACGGCTTTCTGGGCAGAGGAACTGGACCGCTACCGGCAGCTCATCCAATCCGCAGGCATCCAGGTCAATTGACGCGCACGGGCGCACGACAGCTATTCAAGGAGACAGGCATGAAGGCAAATGCATTTCAGCGGATTCTGTTGGCCGGGACGCTGGCCATGGCGGCCAGCGTGGCGCATGCCGCCTGGCCGGACGACCGTCCGATCGAACTGGTGGTGGGATTTGCGCCGGGCGGCGGCACGGACGTGATGGCGCGGCTGGTGGCCCAGCACATGGAAAAGCGCCTGGGCGGCAAGGCGCGGATTATCGTCATCAACAAACCGGGCGCAGGTGGAGAAATCGCGGTGCGCTACGTTGCCGCCGCCAAGCCGGACGGCTACACACTGGGCATGATCAACGCGCCCGGCTTCGTGTACCTGCCCGTCAGCAAAGGCGCGAAATACAAGCCCGAAGACATCCGGCTCATCGCCCGGCTGGTCGACGACCCGCTGCTCTTCATCAAGCGCCGCGGATCCACCGCGCCGGATGACCTGCCGGCGCTCGTCACGAAGCTCAAGCAATCACCCGAATCGCTGTCGTTCGGCCATAGCGGCGACGGCACGACCGGACATCTGGCCCTGATGGACATGGAGCGCAGCCAGAACGTGCGCGGCACCAGCGTGCCTTTCAAGGGCGGCGGGGATATCCGCCTGGGGATCCTGGGCAATCACATCGACTACGGCTTGATCACCGTGAGCGAGGTGCCGGAACTGATCGACCCGAAAGGCCCTTTCGAGGCCATCGCCATCGCGAGCGACAAGCGCCACAACGACATCCCCACCGCGACGGAATCCGGCGTGACGCTGCGATACTCGTCGGAGCGCGGCATGGGCGGCCCGGCAACCTTGCCGGACACCATCCGCGACAAGCTGGAACAGGCGCTCCAGGACACCCTCAAGGATCCCGCCTTCCTCGCGGCATCGGGGCGCGACGCGGCCGTGCTGGCCTTTCAGCCGGGTGAGGAATGGCGGGCCAGCCTGGCCCGGCAGACACAAGCCTTCCAGCAAGAGGCCGCCGCGAAAAAGTAGGCGCCTGAAGCCAGGCGGCGCTTGCCGCGCCACCTGGCATCACCCTTGTGGCCGCCGCTTTCGATACGTCTTCTCAAGCCATTGCACGGCCACCTCGACCAGCGGATGAAAGCGCGCGGCATTCCACGCCAGCGCGGCCGTGACCACCATGACCTTTTCCTTCAATGGCCGGATGACGACGTTGGCGGGCGCCAGCTTCTTCATCGACGCCGGCACCAGCGCCACGCCCTGGCCGCATCCCACGTAGGCGACCTGCGAGGCCACCGACCGCACCTCGTGCAGCACGCGGGGCGTGAAGCCGTGCGCGCGGCAGATCGCGGTGAGCATGTCGAAATACACCGGGCTGACCTGCCGGGAGGACATCACAAGCTGCTCCGCCGCCAACGACTGAAGGCGCACGCGGGGCAGCGCCGCCAGCTTATGGTCCTTGGGCAGCGCCACGGCCAGCCGGTCCTCGGTCAACGACAGCGTCGAAATGCCGTCGCCCACGTCACCGTCGATGCGCACGAACGCCATGTCCAGTTCCCCCGACAGCAGCGCCGGCACCGCCTCGACACTGTCGATCTCCCGCACGAAGACCGTCAGGCTCGGGTGCGCCCGCTTCAGCTCATCGAGCAGCGGCGGAACGGTGTCCAGCATTGCCGACGTGATCGCGCCCACATGCAGCACGCCCGACTGGCCCGACGCGACCTCGCGCACGACGCGCTCCAGGTGTTCGACCTGACCGGCGAACTGGCGCACCGCGGGCAGGATCGCCGCGCCCGCCGCCGACAACTGCGTGCCCCGGCGCGAGCGTTCGAAAAGCTGGAGCTTCAGCGACTGTTCCAGCACCTTGATCTGCTCGGTCAGCGGCGGCTGCGACATGCCCAGGCGCGCTGCCGCCCGTCCAAAATGCCGTTCCTCGGCCACCGCCAGAAACATCCAGAGCTGCCGAATCAGCCTGAAATCGATTGTGCTCATGCCGTGCCCTCGTCGCTGGTTGCGCGTTGCCGCGCTGATCCTGAAACCGTATCACAGAGATACTTGAAAACGATTTTATCTATCAACAAACGGTTCTGATAATGAAGTCTTCACTCAGGAGGTTTTCCCATGTCCCAAGCATCCACACTCGACCGCCTTGCCTCGCTGGATACCAATACCGTCTCGGACGCCCTGGATTTTCTGGGACTGCCGGGCGCCACCTACGGACTGCGGCCCCTGTGGGACTGCCCGAAGATCGTGGGCCGCGCCAGCACCATCCAACTGGGTCCCAAGACGGACGCCAAGCCGGCGGTGCATCTGATCTCGCCCGTCATTGACGCCGTTCAGTCCGGCGACCGCGTGCTGGTGATCGCCGGCGGCGCCGAGGGCATTTCCTGCTGGGGCGACATCCTGGCCAACGCGGCGCGCGCCAAGCACGTCCGCGGATCGGTGATCGACGGCCTGAGCCGCGACATCGAAGGCAGCGAATCGATCGGGTATCCCGTCTATGGACGCGGCGTGACCATGATCAGCGCCCGCAACCGCGTGATCCAGATCGATGCCGGCAAGCCCGTGCAGATGGCCGGCGTCACGGTGCATGAAGACGATTACGTCATTGCGGACCGCTGCGGCGCCGTGTTCGTGCCCGCAGCCCGCATCGAGGCGGTACTGGACCTGAGCGAGCGTATCGCCAGCCGGCAGGATGGGATGGTCGCCGCCGTGCGCGCGGGCCGCTCGGTCGCCGAGGTCATGCACGACAAGGAATTCGAAGCCATCCACGCGAAGTGATCCCACGCGCCCTCACTGCCCACTCACCCAAGGAACGACGATGACGAACCCCAAGAAAGCTGCACTACAGGACCAGGAGCTGGTCGCCCTTTTTGAAGGACTGGATACGCCGGGTGTGTCCGACGCGATGGACAAACTGGGTCTGCACGGCCAGGCGCTGGGCATCATGCCGCTGGACGACTATGCCCGCCCGGTTGTCGGCCCCGCCTTCACGGTCAAGTACGTTCCCGCCGCGACGCCCGCCGGCACCGTCGGCGATTTCATTGATGACGTCGCCGAAGGCGACATCGTGGTGATCGACAACGATGGCCGTACCGACTGCACGGTGTGGGGCGACATCATGACGCAATACGCGGGCCTGCGCGGCATCGCCGGCACCGTCATTGACGGCGTGTGCCGCGACGTAGGCAAGGCGCTGGGCGACGGCTATCCGGTTTTCAGCGCCGGCCGCTTCATGCGCACGGGCAAGGACCGGGTGGAGGTGGAGTCGGTGAACACCACCGTTGCGATAGGTACCGTGCGCGTGGCCGCGCGTGACATCGTGGTGGCCGACGCCAACGGCGTGGTGGTCGTGCCCCGCGAGCGCGCTCGCGAAGTAGCCGAGACCGCGCGCAAGATCGAATCCGTGGAGGCCGCGATCCGCGAGCGGATAAGTAAGGGTGCCACCATCCGAGAGGCGCGCGCCGCGCAGG
>CBHWAL010000152.1:0-9041 GCA_966111495.1 uncultured Achromobacter sp.
CCGGGTGATGGTCTATCGCTTCGGCCACGATGGCGACCAGGTACAGCGTGTGCAGCAGGGCGGGCGACAGATCGGTAAACATAGGTGAGGGGGTAGCTTGGGCAGGTGCCATTGTATTGAGCCTTGCCGTCGGCCGCGCCATTGCCTGCGCGCGCATCATCCCGTACCCTCAAACCTGCGTTGACAACGATCAACTCCAGTCTCGTTTCGCGGCGAGACAATAGAGACGTGCCCGACCGGGCGCTACTGGGCCAGGCAGCGCGGACGCGGGAGCCGCCCCTCTGGCCGTAACCGGGAGATTAGGTATGACCCAGCAAATTGGCCCCATCCTTCTGGCCACCGACTTGAGTGCGCGCGGCGACAGAGCCCTCGACCGCGCGCTGCAGTTGACCAAGGAACTGAACACCAAGCTGATCATGCTGCATGTCATGGAGTCCCATGCCACGCCGCTCACCACCCCCGTCTGGCGCCGCCTGTCGCCGGATCACAAGGCCCTCGTCGAACGCGAACTCGCCGAAGACGTTGCCGCCGCCAACGTGCCTGCCGAAGTCGTGGTCACCAAGGGCGACCCCGTCGCCAGCATCATGGAAACCGCCGACGCGTATGGCTGCTCGCTGATCGTGGCCGGCATCGCCCGCCAGGAAACGCTGGGCCGCCTGCTGCTCGGCACCACCGTCGAAAAGCTGGCGCGCCAGGCGCGCCAGCCCGTGCTGGTCGTCAAGAACCGTCCCCGCCGGCCGTATCGAGACGTGCTCGTCGCCACCGACTTCTCGGATGGCTCGCGCCAGGCACTGCGCGCCGCGCTGCAACTGGTGCCCAACGCCGACATCACCTTGTTCAACGCGTATGAAGTGCCGTTCCAGAGCGTGAGCAAGCCGGACGACGGTGTCGTCGACAATCTGTACCGAACCGCCGAACAGTGCGCGGAGCGCTTCATCGCCGAAACGCCCGAACTGCCCAAGGGCCGCCCGACCAAGGTCGTACTCGAAGCCGGCCAGCCCGAAACCGTACTGTCCGACTACTCGTTCAACCACCGGTCCGATCTGGTCGTCACCGGCACCCATGGCCGCACGGGCATCCTGCGCACCGCCATCGGCAGCGTGGCCGAGCGGCTGCTGGAATCCCTGCCCAGTGATGTGCTGATCGTCCGGCTGAGCGGCGAAGAATAAGCTCTCGGACAGCAATAAGGCGGCGCTTGTGCGCCGCCTTTTTTTTGGGCGATCTGTCTTCGGTGGGCAAGGTGTCAGACACCCATGCTGCGGCCGGGCAACTTGACGGTCTCATCTGACGGGTGTCAGACACCTTGAGGCTTTGGATTACGCGTCGCCCTGCTTTTCCATGGTGTCGATCGTGCCGCGCAGGATCCGCAGCAGCACCAGCCCGGGCACGGCGATGACCACCGTCACCAGGAAGAATCCCGGCCATCCCAGATGCTCGACCAGGGGCGGCGTCAGCGGGCCGGCCAGATAGGTGCGGCCCACGGCCGACAGCGCCGATAGCAGCGCGAATTGCGTGGCCGAGAACCGCTGGCGGCAAAGCGCCATCAACAGGCCCACGAACGACGCCGTGCCCAGGCCGCCGCACAGGTTTTCGATACCCACACCAGTTGCCATCAGCCACAGGTTCTTCGGGCTCACCGCGATCAGCCAGTACGCCAGGTTCGACACCGCTTGCAAAAGGCCGAAGGCCATCAGCGACCGGTACAGCCCCCAGCGCGACATCAGCGACCCGCCTGCCAGCGCGCCGATGATGGTCGCCGCCAGCCCTAGCACCTTGTTCACGGTGCCGACTTCTGTCGGCGTGAAGCCCGCGCCGCGGATGAGAAACGTGGTGGACAAGGCGCCAGCAAACGCATCGCCCAGCTTGTACAGCACGATCAGCAGCAGCACCGCCATCGCGCCGCGGCGCGTGAAGAATTCATGCAGTGGCTCGGCCACCGCCTCGCGCAGGGTGCGCGGCGGACGCGCGACGTGTTCGGGTTCGGGCGCCAACAGGGTGGCCACCGCGCACAGCAGCATCAGCCCGCCCATCAGGACGTATGTGCTGCCCCATCCTATCCACTGGTCCGCCATGATGAGCGCCAGGCCGCCCGACACGATCATGGCCAGCCGGTAGCCCATGACCTTGATGGCAGCGCCCGCGCCGCGCTCGTCCTTGCGCAGCACGTCGGTGCAATAGGCATCGAAGGCGATGTCCTGCGTGGCGGACAGAAAGGCGACCAGCACGGCCAGCAGCGCCAGCGGCATCAGCGCGGACGACGGCGACATCGCCCCCATCGCCATGATCGCCACGGCCAGCAGCAACTGTGTCACGAGCATCCAGCCGCGGCGCCGGCCCAGCAGGGGCGGTACGAAACGGTCGACCAGTGGCGCCCAGAGGAACTTGAGGGTGTAGGCCGTGCCCACCAGGGTGAGGAAACCGATTTCCTGCAGCGGAACGCCTTCAACGGTGGCCCAGGCTTGCAAGGTGCCGCTGGTCAGGGCCAGCGGTAGCCCGCTGGCAAAGCCCAGCACCAGCAGGGGGGCAACGCGCGGGCTGGTGTAGACGTTGGATACAGCGGTGATGACGGTCTCCTGGAACTTGGCCGGCGGCTTCACGGGCGCTGGCCGCGGGCTTGCGGCATTTTAGGGCCTGTTGCCCCGCGCCGTCAGGAGGGTGCGTGTCGGAATGTCAGGGCGATGAATGTCAGGGCGAAGCAAAGCGATACACCGCCAGCGTGCTGCGCCAGCTTGGGAACAGCCGCACTTCCTTGCCTTCGTTGAACGTGGCGCGCTCCAGGATGCGCACGTCCACTTCCCCGGCAAGCTGTTCGAAGTCGCGCAGCGTGCACAGGTGGATGTTGGGCGTGTTGTACCACTGGTACGGCATCTGTCCGGTCACGGGCATGCGGCCGCGCAGGATGGCCCAGCCGTGCGGCCAATAGCCGAAGTTGGGAAACGACACCACGCCGTAGCGCGCCACGCGGGCCATTTCGCGCAGGATGTGTTCGGTGCGGTGCATGGACTGCAGCGTCTGCGACAGCACGACGGTATCGAACTGCTTGTCGTCAAAGAGCGCCAGGCCGTCTTCCAGGTTCTGCTGGATGACCTCGACGCCGCGGCGCACGCAGGCGATTACGCAGGTGTCGTCGAGCTCGACGCCGGCTCCCTTGACCTGGCGATGGTCGCGCAGGTGCGCCAGCAGCGCGCCGTCGCCGCAACCCAGGTCCAGGACGCGGCTGCCCGGCTCGATCCAGCCGGCGATGCGCGCCAGGTCGGGCCGCAGCGCGCTGTGGGCATAGCGGGGAGTCACGGCAGTCATTCTGAGCATCCTTCAATCGGGGCGGCGGCTTGCAGGCCCAGCTCGCGCGCGATGCGTTCGTAATAGCCGCGGACCACCGCGTGGTAGCGCGCGTCTTCCAGCAGGAAGGCGTCGTGGCCGTGCGGCGCGTCGATCTCGGCGTACGTGACGGGGCTGGCGTTCTTGAGCAGCGCGCGCACGATCTCGCGTGAACGTTCCGGCGGGAAGCGCCAGTCGGTCGAAAACGACACCAGCAGGAAATTGGACTTGGCGGGCGCCAGCGCGCGGGCCAGGTCGCCGCCCGTCGTGCGCGCCGGATCAAAGTAGTCCAGCGCGCGCGTGATCAGCAGATAGGTGTTCGCGTCGAAATACCGGGTGAACTTCTCACCCTGATAGCGCAGGTAGGACTCGACCTCGAACTCGACGTCGTACCCGTAGCGGTACGCGCCGTTCTCGGCCGGTGCGCGCTGGGCACGCCCGAATTTTTCGGCCATGTCGTCATCGGACAGGTACGTGATGTGGCCGATCATGCGCGCGACCGACAGGCCGCGGCGCGGCACGGTGTCCTGCGCGTAGTAGTCGCCGCCGTGGAAATCCGGGTCGGTGATGATGGCGCGGCGGGCCACTTCGTTAAAACCGATGTTCTGCGCCGACAGGCGTGGCGTGCTGGCGATGACGATGCAGTTGGCCACACGCTCGGGCAAGGTGATGGACCAGCTCAGCGCCTGCATGCCGCCCAGCGATCCGCCCATCACGGCGGCGAAACGATCGATGCCGAAGTGGTCCGCCACCCGCGCCTGCGCCCGCACCCAGTCTTCCACCGTCAGCACCGGGAACGCGGCGCCCCAGGGCTTACCGGTTTCGGGGTTGAGGCTGGCCGGTCCGGTCGAGCCGAAGCACGAGCCCAGGTTGTTCACGCCAATGACGAAGAACAGATTGGTGTCCACCGGCTTGCCGGGGCCCACCATGTTGTCCCACCAGCCCAAGTCGGTGGGGTTGTCCGCGGCTTGGCCGGCCACGTGATGTGACGCATTGAGCGCATGGCAGATCAGCACGGCATTGGTGCGCTGCGCATTGAGCGTGCCGTAGGTTTCGACAGCCAGTTCGTAGGACGCAAGCGACTGGCCGCTAAGCAGGGGCAGCGGTTCGTCGAAACGAATGAACGTGGGGGAGACGAGGCCGACCGAACCGGGATCAACGGTATCGGAAGTCGTGACGGTTGCGGGGACGAACCCGCTGGCCGAATCACCGGCCAAATGTTGGGCAGGAGTGGTCATACGGACCTCTTTAGCTGGATTTATTGGAAGGCGCCCGCAAGCGGATCAGGCAAATCGGCGCCGAAAATTGGGTAGTGCGGCAGGAATTCTAGCACTGCTACGCGCCGGCTTCCCAGGGCTCCTGTCCCAGATACTCGTAGCGCTCGGTGTTCACGCGCGACACGCGCCACTCCACCGGCTGGCGGTTGTACGAAAACGCGATGCGGCGGATCTCCAGCAGGGCGCTGCCCTCGGCCACGCCCAGGCAGCGAGCCTGCGTGCGTTCGGCCAGGCAGGTGCGAAGCCGCTCGTCAGTGGCGATGACGTTGACGCCAAACAGGTCCTGGTACAGCGCGTAAAGCGTGCTGGTGCGCTCGCGCAGGTGCGCTTCAAGCAGCCCCGGAAAACGCGATTCAGGCAGGCACACGTCGTCGGCCATGACCACATCGCCGTTGAGCGACAGCACATTCAGGAACTCGAACACGTGGGCGCCCGCGGGCAATTCCAGCTTTTCGCGCGCGACTACTGAGGCCTTCACGCGCCGGAACCGCAACAGCTCGGTAGTCGGATAGGACTTGCTGCCGTCCTGGCCGACGATGCGGAAAAACTTGAAGAAGTGATGGTTGCGCGTGTGCACCGCGACGTAGGTGCCGCGCCCCTGATGGCGCACCAGGATGTTTTCGGCGGCCAGTTCGTCGATGGCCTTGCGCAAGGTGCCGATCGACACGCCGAAGCGCTCGGCCAGATGTTTTTCGGGGGGGATCGCATCGCCCTGCTTCCACTCGCCTTGCGCCAGCGCGGCAAGCACGGCCTGCTTGACCTGTTCGTACAAGGGACTGCCCAGGGGCACAGTCGGTGACAGGCTGGTGTTCATGGGTGCATCGCAAAAATCGTGGACCTCCAGTGTAGCGGCGGGTCGATCATTCCCTCAAGTCATGTATGTCATCTATATGATTTAGTTGACTTCAAGAAAAGCCGGGCCTAAGATTTCCTGGCCGTTGTGATCCGCGCCGCGTGCAGCACCCGGGCGGCGCCCCTGACTCAGAGAGGAAGACAATGATTCACGCCGTATTGCACGATGCGAAGGACACGGTGGCGGTCGCCGTGGTGGAAGGCCTGACCGCCGGAACGGAGCTGAACGCCTGGATCATGGATGAAGACAAGATCATCCATGTGCGCGCGTCGCAGGACATTCCCATCGGTCACAAGGTCGCGATGAAGGACATGGCCGTGGGCGACACCGTCTTCAAGTACGGGGTCGACATCGGCCGCGTGGTGGCGCCCATCCAGGCCGGCCAGCACGCCCACGTGCACAACATCAAGACCAAGCGCTGGTAAGCGCCCGTCCATCGCACAGGAACCCACCATGTCCATCATCACTGCCCAGACCACCTTCCAAGGCTATCGCCGCGACAATGGCCGCGTCGGCGTGCGCAACCACGTCATCGTCCTGCCCGTGGACGACATCTCCAACGCCGCGGCCGAGGCCGTTGCCAACAATATCAAGGGCACCCTGGCCCTGCCTCATCCTTACGGCCGCCTGCAATTCGGCGAGGACCTGGAACTGCACTTTCGCACGCTGATCGGCACCGGCTGTAACCCCAACGTCGCCGCCGTGGTCGTGATCGGCATCGAGGAAGGCTGGACCAAGCGCGTCGTCGACGGCATTGCCGCCACGGGCAAGCCCGTCATGGGCTTTTCCATCGAACTGCACGGCGACCACGACACCATCATGCGCGCGTCGCGCTGCGCCAAGGAATTCGTGCATTACGCCACCGCGCTCACGCGCAGCGAATGCCCCATCGCCGACCTGTGGATCTCCACCAAGTGCGGCGAATCCGACACCACCTCCGGCTGCGGCGCCAACCCCACGGTGGGTAACGCCTTCGACAAGCTCTATGCGCTGGGATCCACCCTGGTGTTCGGCGAAACGTCGGAGCTCACCGGCGGTGAACACATCGTGGCCGAGCGCTGCGCCAACGACGCCGTGCGCGAACGCTTCATGTTCATGTTCGACCGCTACCAGGCCATGATCGACCGCTGGAAGACCAGCGACCTGTCCGAATCCCAGCCCACCAAGGGCAACATCGCCGGCGGCCTGACCACCATCGAGGAAAAGGCGATGGGCAACATCCAGAAGATCGGCAAGCAATGCCGGGTGGACGGTGTCATCGACAAGGCCGAGATCCCCGACGGCCCGGGACTGTGGTTCATGGATTCGTCGTCGGCCGCGGCGGAAATGGTCACGCTGTGCGCCGCCTCGGGCTACGCCGTGCACTTCTTTCCCACGGGTCAGGGCAACGTCATCGGCAACCCGATCCTGCCGGTCATCAAGATCTGCGCCAATCCGCGCACGGTGCGCACGATGTCCGAACACATCGACGTGGACACCAGCGCCCTCCTGCAGCGCGAGATCGACCTGAACCAGGCCGGCGACAAACTGCTGGAATGCATGCTGGCCACCGCCAACGGCCGTTGGACCGCGGCTGAGGCCCTGGGCCACCGCGAGTTCGTCCTCACGCGGATCTTCGAAAGCGCCTGACACGGCCTTTCCGGCGCTGGCGCGTAATGGAGAACGCGCCGGCCGCCTTCGCGGCATCATCGCAACATCAACGACAAGAACCTGCAGACCCGGGCGCAGTCCGCGGCAGCAAAGGCGTACGCATTCCTACCCGGGCGTTATCCCCAAGGAGGAAGACAGATGAGTAGCGAACCGCATTACCCCCTGCAAGATGCGCAGCGCCGTCGCTTGCTGGGCGCCCTGGGCGCCGCCGGCGTCTGTGCGCTGGCCCCTTGGGAACGGGCGCTGGCGCAGAAAGGCGCGTGGCCCGAGCGTCCCATCAACTACGTCGTGCCGTTTCCGCCGGGCGGCTTGACCGACGTGGCCGCGCGCCAGGTGGGCAAGGCGTTGGCCGACGCCGAACGCTGGAACGTGGTGGTCGAGAACAAGCCCGGCGGCAGCGCCAACATTGGCGCCGCGCACGTGTCGAACACCGCGCCCGACGGCTACACCTGGCTGGCCATCACGCTGTCGCACGCGGCCAACGCCACGTTGTTCGCGGGCAAGGCCGGGTACGACCTGACCCGCGACCTGACGCCCATCGCGGGGTTGGCGTCGTCGCCGATCATGGTGGTGGTGAACGCCAAGAGCGACATCAAGACCATGGACGACCTAGCGCGCGCCGCCAAGGCCAAACCGCTGTCGGCCGGTTCCAGCGGCAACGGCACGCCGCCGCACCTGACGCTGGCGCTGTATCAGAAGCTGACCGGCGTGCCGCTGATGCACGTGCCGTACAAGGGCGGCGCGCCGTCGCTCACGGACTTGATCGGCGGGCATCTGGACGTGGTGTTTTCCAACTACCCGGAATCCCTGGCGCACGTGAAGAACGGGTCGCTGCGCGCGCTGGCGATCACCACGCGCGAACGCAGCAAAGACCTGCCCGACCTGCCCACCACGGCCGAAGCAGGCCTGCCGGACCTGATCGTCGAGAACTTCACCGGTGTGCTCGCGCCCGCCGGCACCCCGCCGCAATTGGTCCAGCGCATCGGCGACGCCATCGTCAAACAGGTCTCGCAGCCCGCCATGCAGCAGTCGTTGCTGCAACTAGGCTTTGTGCCCCAGCCGCGCGGCCCGAAGGAGTTCGGCGCGTACCTGAAGTCCGAGGTCGACCGCTGGGCCAAGATCATCCGCGACGCCAACATCCAGGTCGCCTGACGCGGCCAACCTGCCACCACGAAAAGGAGCCCGGCAGATGCGAATTTTGATATCGGAGTTCATGGACGCGCCTGCTGTCCAGACCCTGCAGCAGCGGTTCGACGTGCAGTACGCGCCCGAACTGGTCGAGCCGCGCGGGGCGCAGGGCGCGGCCGTCGCCGGTGGCCCTGCCCGTATAGTGCGCAAACGCACCCACGTGAAAGCGGAGTTGCTGGCCGCGGCGCCGCGCCTGGCCGCGGTGGGCCGGCTGGGCGTCGGGCTGGACAACATCGATCTGGCGGGGTGCGAGACGCGCGGCATCAAGGTCATTCCCGCCACCGGCGCCAACGCCCGCGCCGTGGCCGAGTACGTCGTCGGCACGATGCTGTCGCTGTTGCGCGGCGCGTATGGGTCCACCGCGGACGTGGCCGCCGGCGTGTGGCCGCGCAACGCGCTGTCGCAGGGGCTGGAGGCGCAGGGCCGCACGCTGGGCGTGGTGGGATTCGGCGGCATCGGCCGGCTGGCCGCGCAGCTCGCGCGCGGGTTGGGCATGCGCATCGTGGGCAGCGATGCCGCCCTGCCGCCAGATCATCCCGCGTGGCGGGAAGCGGGCGCCGAGCCGCTGGTGCTCGACGAACTGCTTGCCCAGGCCGACGTCGTGACGCTGCACCTGCCGCTCACGCCTCAGACCCGCCATTTGCTGGACGCCGCGCGCATCGAACGCATGCGCGCGGGCGCCGTCCTCATCAACACCTCGCGTGGCGGCATCGTGGACGAAGCCGCGCTGGCGGCCGCGTTGCGCGCCGGACGCC
>CBHWAL010000153.1:0-9018 GCA_966111495.1 uncultured Achromobacter sp.
GCATGCGAAAACTGCAGCGCCGAGATGTTGACGGCGATGGTCCAGTGGCCCTGGCCGACGTCGATCCATTCGCGCATCTGGCGGCAGGCTTCGTTGATGACCCAATCGCCGATGGACAGGATCAGGCCCGTCTTTTCCGCCGTGGGAATGAACTGGTCCGGGCCGACCAGGCCGCGCGTCGGATGGTTCCAGCGCAGCAAGGCCTCGGCGCCCATGATGGGGCCGGCCGGCGCTTCGTACTTGGGCTGGTAATGCAGGACGAACTGGCCGCGCTCCTGCGCCAGCCGCAGGTCGTGCAGCAGCTCGATCTGCTCGTGCGCGTCCGCGTTCATGGACGGTTCGAAAAAGCTGTAGCCCGTGCCGCCCAGCCGCTTGGCGTGGTACATCGCCGCGTCGGCATTGGTCAGCAAGGCATGGGTGTCCTGGCCGTCGTTCGGATAGACGGCAATGCCCACGCTGGACGTCACCAGGACTTCGTGGCCGTAGACCGTGACGGGGCGCGCGATGGCGTCGATCAGCCGGTCCGCCACGTTGGCCGCGTCGGTGGGTTCCAGCACCTCGCTTAACACGATGAATTCGTCACCGCCCAGGCGGGCGACGGTGTCCTGCGTGCGCAACGCCAGACGGATGCGCTGCGCCAGGTCGATCAGGAGCGCGTCGCCGGTATGGTGTCCGTACGCGTCGTTGACGGCCTTGAAGCCGTCCAAGTCGAAAAACAGCACCGCGAAATAGCCTCGGCGGCGGCTCGCGCTTTCGATGGCCTGTTCCATCCGGTCTTCCAGCAGGATGCGGTTGGGCAGTTTGGTCAGCGTGTCGTGCAGCGCCAGTTGCACCAGCTCTTCATTGGCTTCGGCCAGCGACGAGGCCAGCGCCGACGTGCGGGCCTCGAGCCGGTTGTCCAGCACGGCCACCACCAGCGCGATGGCCAGCACGCTCAGCGTGACCGCGGTCACCGCGATGGCCAGCCAGCCCGCCGAGATGCCGCCGTCGGCCGCCATGCAGATGCTGCCCGCGGGAAAGCCCGCAGCTTCCATGCCCGTGTAGTGCATGCCCACGATCGCCAGCCCCATGACCCCAGCGGCCAGCGGGCGCGACAGCGCCACGCGCGGCGCGTCCTGCCGCAGCCGGTAGGTGATCCACAGCGCGGCGCCGGACGCGGCAATCGCGATCACCACGGATAGCGCGAACCACGCCGGGTCGTAGTCGATGCCCGGCGACATGCGCATCGCGGCCATGCCGATGTAGTGCATCGCCGCGATGCCCGATCCCATCAGCAGCGCGCCCGCGGTCAGCCGGCCCCACGGCAGCTCGTCCTTGCAGACCATCCACAGCGCGAAGGCCGAGCAACCGATGGCGATGGCCAGGGACAGCAGGGTCAGGGGCAGGTCGTAGCCCATGGGAATGGGCAGGCTGAACGCCAGCATGCCCACGAAGTGCATCGACCAGATCCCGATGCCCATCGCGAACGCGCCGCCCGCCAGCCAGAACTTTGCGGCAGGCAGGCCGCTCGACGCCTTCACGCGGTTGGCCATGCCTAACGCCGTATACGACGCCAGGACGGCGACCCCTAAGGATACGAGGACGAGCGAAGGGTTATAAATTCCAACGAGCATTTGTGGGGTCCTGTCCTAAGCGCATACAGCCGCGGCGCGGGGCACGATTTTCAATTCAATTGGTAGTCAACAGTTGCAGTCCGATCGCAAGGAGGATCCTGCTCTCGTCGCTGGCTTTTCTCACTCTCTATTTATAGGGATGGGGAATTGGGCGCGGCAACGCCAGCGGTCGGCACGGCTCGGGCGCTCGGCGTGGCGCGTCCAGAGGGCCGGTCGAAAGCAACGGGGCGCGCGGCATGCTGGACGCGCGTCCGTGGCTAAGGGATGGGTTATACCGAAATCGCGCTTCCAGAAGCTCACCAATCTTCACCTGCTGCGGGGCGTGCGAGGAATCGGACGCCGGACGGGCGTCCGGCGTGTTGCTGATCTGCCCTGAAAGGCGGGCGCCGGCGCGGCCGGCGCAAGGGTCAGACGGCCATCGCGGCCGTCAGGGGCGCGTGGTGCGTGTAGCCCGACAACGAAAAGTCGCCCGGTTCGACCTTCTCGAGCCAGTCGGGTTCGTAGCGGCCGGTCACGGCGAAATCGGGAATGCGGTCCGACAGCACGAGACGCGGCGATTCATACGGCGTTCGCGTCAATTGCTCGCGCAGCATCGGCAGGTGATTCTCGTAGATATGCGCATCGCCGATGAAGTAGGTGAACCAGCGCGGGGTGTAGCCGGTCAGGCGCCCGACCAGATGCAGCAGCGCCGCGCCTTCGGTCAGGTTGAACGGCGTGCCCAGGCCCACGTCATTGGAGCGGATGTACAGGCACAGCGAAATCTCGCGCGTCGTCGCGTTGGGCAGAAACTGATAGAGCAGGTGGCAAGGCGGCAGCGCCATTTCCTCGATCTGCGCCCAGTTCCAGCCGTGGAACAGGATGCGCCGGTCGCCCGGGCGTTCGTGAATGGTGTCCAGGCATTGCCGCAACTGGTCGACCGCCTTGTACAGCAGCACCTTCGGCACACCGCCTTCTTCAAGGTCGGCCACCTTGGCGTACCCGCGCGACAGCGCGTCCTCGATCTGCCCGGGGCGGCTGGCATCCAGCATCTTGTAGGCCGGCCATTGGCGCCATTGCACGCCGTAGACCGGTCCCAGATCGTCAGGGCCTTCGCGGTAGGGGTTGGCCAACCACTGCGCGTTCTCGTTGGCGTTCTGGTCCCAGACCTTGCAGCCAAGCTCGCGGAATTCCGCCGCGCTGCGCGAGGCGCGCAGGAAACCCACCATTTCGCCAATGGCCGACTTGAACGCCAGCTTCTTGGTGGTGACGGCGGGAAAGCCCTGCTGCAGGTCGAACCGCAGCGAGGCGCCCGGCATGCTGAGGGTGCGGATGCCGGTCCGGTTTTCCTGCCACGAGCCGGTGTCGAGGATGGATTGAACGAGGTCCAGGTATTGTTTCATGACGATCCTTGTGCCCGCTGTCCCGGTCCGGGAAGCAAGCGCGCCGCCGCGAACGTGCCGCGGCGGCGCCTATATAGGGTGAATGCCGAATTACACCACGTCCGCGCGATCGGCTCAGGCCGTGGCGGCGGCTTCCTGTGTGTCGACGATGTCGACCGAGAACGTCATTTCGGCGGTCTTTTCCAGCATGGCCGACGCCGAGCAGTATTTCTCGTGGGAAAGCTGCACGGCGCGTTCGACGGCCGCGCGCGGCAGATTGGCGCCAGTGACGGTGAACGCAAAGTGAATCTTCGTGAAGACCTTGGGATCGGTGCCGGCGCGCTCGGCCTGCAGTTTGACGCTGCAACCCGTGACCGCATGGCGGCCGCGCTTGAGGATCAGCACCACGTCATAGGCCGTGCAGCCGCCCGTGCCGGCCAGCAGAATTTCCATGGGGCGAGGCGCCAGGTTGTGGCCGCCGCCGTCCACGGCGCCGTCCATCACGGCCACGTGGCCGCTACCCGTGCTGGCGGTGAAGAGCATGCCGGTGGGGCCGCCCCAGTCGATCGTGCATTCCATTTCAGTGAGTCCTTGAGCTTGAGCGCAGTCAATGGCTGATGATACCCGTTGCGTACAATCCCGGGCAGGAGAACCCCACCCCGCATCAGGGGTGCAGCGCGTCCGCTTTGCCTAGGAGTTGCCATGTCCACCACGTTGTCCAAATCCGGCCCCGTTTCCCTGCGGCGCCGCCACGGTCCCCTCGATGCCTTGCTGGCCGAGACCGACCGTGCGTTGCGCGTGCTCTCGGGCAACGCCAGCGCCGGACGGGCCTACCCCGCAACCGCCCAGGAATCGCCGCAAGCGCTGTCCGCCCAGGAAAAGCGCCACGCGGCAGGCCTGATGCGGGTCAACCATGTGGGCGAAGTCTGCGCCCAGGCTCTGTATCGCGGACAGGCGTCGGTGTGCAAGGAGCCCGCCCCGCGCGCGCTGCTGCTCAATGCCGCCGCCGAAGAAGTCGACCACCTGGTGTGGTGCAACGAGCGCCTGAACGAACTGGGCAGCCGGCCCAGTCTGCTCAATCCTGTCTGGTACGCGGGCTCGTTCGCCCTGGGCGTGATGGCCAGCGTGGCCGGCGTGCCGCGCAATCTGGGCTTCATGGCCGAAACCGAAAAGCAGGTCGAGGCCCATCTGGACGAACACCTGCGCACCTTGCCGGTGCAGGACGAACGCTCCCGCCAGATCGTCAAGAAGATGAAGGACGACGAGGCCCAGCATCGCGCCAGCGCCGAGCAGGCGGGGGGCGTTCCGCTGCCCGCGCCCGTAAAACTGGCCATGCGCGCCATGTCCAAGGTGATGACGACCACCGCCTATTGGATCTAGCGGCACACTTGAAACCGCGCCTGCGAAAAATGTTGCAATGCGCAAATTTGGCCGCCTCATGGTGCGCGAAGCACCATTTTGGTGCGGCGGCCAGGGTGGGATTACCCGCTGTCGTACAGGGTTATTCCGAAAGGGGAAAACCCGTTCGGCAAAAACCCCGTTTTATGCCAGGGCATTGACTGGCGCGGGTTTCCAGAGAGCGGCCGGGATTCTTGCAGCGAAAAAGCAACGCGACGGGCAGCCTAGAAAATAGATCAAAAAAAATCTTGCAACGCACAAAAAACGTAGGTACTATTCAGTCATTGGATGTTGAAACGCAGACGGCGCGGTGAAAACCCCGGAAGCGCAGCGAGCTGAAGTCCCGCTCCCAACATGCCACGGTTGTCTCCTCCACCCTCCTCCTTTGGTGGATTTAGCCCGAGATCTCACGATCTCGGGCTTTTTTTTGCCCTGAATCGTTGCGTCCCTATTTGTAAGCGATGACGGCAAAAGCCCGCGCAGCGCGACGCCGCGCGGCCCCCCGGGCCTTCGCGTTTTCCCTTGCATATTTCGCGTGCCCACAGGCGGAACGCTCTACAATCCCCCACATGAAACCAGCACTGCCAGGCGCTCTCGCGCCAGCGCGTTCCAGACACATGCGCGGCGGACGGATAGCCCGCCTGCGCGCGTTACGTTCTGTGCCTCGGAATTGCACTTCCTTATCCCTCCCATATATGGGCGTTACACCTGCCTCCGATAATGGCGGGCCTGTCTCGATAGACCAACCAGAGGTGATCCAGTGACCTGGCTGTATATATGCGTGGTCGCGTTCATGGTGGGGGGACTCATCGTGGCGTCCGAGCGCTGGCATGGCGCTTTTACCGGCGATAGCGACCTCAACAAGCCCCAAGCCAATCATTCCCGCGCGACGCCTCGCGTCGGCGGTCTGGCGGTGCTTGCCGGTACGCTGGCTGGCCTGCTGGTCCTCGGACCCAGCAACATGACCCTTACCTGGCTGTGGCCCGCGCTCTTCGTCGCGGCGTTGCCCGTTTTCGTGGCCGGCCTGCTTGAAGACATTACCAAGGACATCGGCGCCAGCAAGCGTTTGCTGGCCGCTTTTCTATCCGCGGCCATCGCGTGGTGGCTGCTGGGCGGCGTCAGCCGTGTCGGCATGGCCCCTGTGGATTACGTGCTGTCGTTCTGGCCGGTGTCGCTGCTGTTCACCATGTTCGCGGTGGGAGGCTGTACCCATGCCCTGAACATCGTTGACGGCATGAACGGCCTGGCCGGCATGGTCGCCACCCTGATGGCGGTGTCGATCAGTCTCGTTGCCCTGCAGGTCGGCGATGTGCCGATCTTCCTGGTGGCCGCGGCGCTGGCGTCGGCAACGTTGGGCTTCCTGGTGTGGAACTTCCCGTTCGGACGCGTGTTCCTGGGCGATGGCGGCGCGTACTTCCTGGGCTTCATGCTGGCCGAACTGGCCGTGCTGCTGGTCGTGCGCAACCCGTCCGTGTCGCCGTTCTACGCTCTGGCGGTCCTGTTCTATCCCGTATTCGAAACCGGTGTCTCGATCTGGCGCCGCCGCTTCAAGCGCGGCGTGCCGGTCGACCAGCCCGATGCGCTGCACTTGCACCAGCTTGTGTTCCGCCGGCTGGTCCGGGTTACCTTCAGCCGCGGTCGGCGCCATGCCGTCCCCGCGCTTTGCAATGCGCTGGCGTCCCCGTACATGTGGGTCCTGGCGCTGATCGGGCTGGTGCCGGCCACGATCTGGTGGGACAACGCCTGGGCCCTGAGCGCCAGCCTCGTTGTCTTTGCCAGCGTCTATATCTGGCTGTACGCGCGCCTGGTCTCCTGGCGCCGCCCGGGCTGGCTGTTGTTGCCATCCGTGCTGCGAACCACCGATTAGTTTGAGTGCCCCGGCGATCGCCGCCGGGGGCTCGGTATCCATCACCAGTTCATCTTTAAAATGCCGTACACGTTCTACGGTGAAGGGAGAGTTATGTTGCGAATCCAGGATGTGAAACTCGCTGTCGTCGGCCTAGGCTACGTCGGGCTGCCCCTGGCCGTTGAATTCGGCAAGAAGCGCGCCGTCATTGGCTTTGACATCAACACGCGCCGCATCGACGCGCTGAAGGCGGGTCACGACCATACGCTGGAAGTCAGCGACGCCGAGCTGGCCGAAGCCAAGCAGTTGAGCTTCACCGCCGAACGCGCCGAACTGGGCGAGGCCAACGTGTTCATCGTGACCGTGCCCACCCCCATCGACGAGTACAAGCAGCCGGACCTGACCCCGCTGGTCAAGGCCAGCGAAACGATCGGCGCGGTGCTCAAGCGCGGCGACATCGTCATCTATGAATCCACCGTCTACCCCGGCGCCACCGAAGAAGACTGCGTGCCGGTTCTGGAGCGCGTGTCGGGCCTGAAGTACAACGTGGACTTCTTTGCCGGCTACAGCCCCGAGCGCATCAACCCGGGCGACAAGGAACACCGCGTCAGCACGATCAAGAAGGTCACCTCCGGTTCCACGCCGGAAATCGCCACCCTGGTCGACCAGCTCTACAAGGAAATCATCACCGCCGGCACGCACAAGGCGTCCAGCATCCGCGTGGCCGAGGCCGCCAAGGTGATCGAAAACACGCAGCGCGACGTGAACATCGCGCTGATCAACGAACTGGCCCTGATCTTCAACAAGATGGGCATCGACACTGAAGCCGTGCTGCAGGCTGCCGGCACCAAGTGGAACTTCCTGCCGTTCCGTCCGGGCCTGGTCGGCGGTCACTGCATCGGCGTTGACCCCTACTACCTGACGCACAAGGCGCAATCCATCGGCTACCACCCCGAGATCATCCTGGCGGGCCGCCGTCTGAACGACTCGATGGGCAGCTACGTGGTGTCGCAGCTGGTCAAGTGCATGACCAAGCGCCGCATCCACGTGCAGGGCGCCCGCGTGCTGGTGATGGGCCTGGCCTTCAAGGAAAACTGCCCCGACCTGCGCAACACGCGCATCGTGGACATCGTCCGTGAACTGGGCGACTACAACGTCGACGTGGACATCTACGATCCGTGGGTCGACGCCGACGAAGCCATGCACGAGTACGGCCTGACCCCCGTGTCCAAGCCCGAGGAAGGCAAGTACGACGCCGTGATCCTGGCCGTGGCGCACAACCAGTTCAAGGACATGGGCGCCGAAGGCATCCGCAAGCTCGGCAAGCCGCAACATATCCTGTACGACCTGAAGTACGTGCTGTCGCCCGCTGAATCCGACCTGCGTCTGTAAAAGGATTTCGCCATGACCACACGATTCGAGACTGTCACCCAGGAACTGGCCGCCGCGCCGCGTAAATGGCTGGTGACCGGCTGCGCCGGCTTCATCGGCTCGAACCTGCTCGAGACCCTGCTCAAGCTCGGCCAGTCCGTGACCGGGCTGGACAACTTCGCCACCGGCCACCAACGCAACCTGGACGAAGTCCAGGCTTCCGTTTCGCCGGAACAATGGTCGCGCTTCACCTTCATCGAAGGCGACATCCGCGATCTGGATGCGTGCCGCCGCGCCGCTGAAGGCATGGACTACGTGCTGCACCAGGCCGCGCTGGGTTCGGTGCCGCGTTCGCTCAACGACCCCATCACGACCAACGACGTCAACATCGGCGGTTTCCTGAACATGCTGGTGGCGGCGCGCGACGCCAAGGTGAAGTCGTTCGTTTATGCGGCGTCCAGCTCCACCTACGGCGACCATCCGGCGCTGCCCAAGGTCGAGGAAAACATCGGCAAGCCGCTGTCGCCGTACGCCGTGACCAAGTACGTCAACGAGCTGTACGCCGACGTGTTCGCGCGTTCGTATGGCTTTGAGACCGTGGGCCTGCGTTACTTCAACGTGTTCGGCAAGCGGCAGGATCCGGACGGCGCCTATGCCGCCGTGATCCCGAAGTGGACCGCCGCGATGATCCAGGGCGAAGACGTCACCATCAATGGCGACGGCGAGACCAGCCGCGACTTCTGCTTTGTGGACAACGCGGTGCAGGCCAACATCCTGGGCGCGCTGGCCGCACCCGAGGCCCGCAACCAGGTCTACAACGTGGCCGTCAGCGGCCGCAGCACCCTGAACCAGCTGTACAGCTTCCTGGTGCAGGCCCTGGGCAACCAGGGCGTGGACTACGGCAAGCAGCCGGTTTACGGTGACTTCCGCGCGGGCGATGTGCGCCACTCGCAGGCCGACATCGGCAAGGCCAGCCGCCTGCTGGGCTATGCGCCCACGCATACGGTGCTGCAAGGCCTGGAAGTCGCCATGCCCTGGTACACGCAATTCCTGCGTTGAAAGCACTCGTCCGAAAACTCGGCAACATCCACCCGGATCATCAGCGCATCTTCAAGGGCGCGTTCCGGGTGGCGGTGTTTTTGCTGCTGGGCAAGGCCGCCGGCGCCATCAAGGAGATGGCGGTGGCGTACCGCTACGGCGTCAGCGACGCCGTGGACGCCTACCAGTTCACGATGACGATGGGCACCTGGCTGCCGGTCACGATCGTGGGCGTGCTGTCAGTAGTGCTGATCCCGGTGCTGGTGCGCCTTGCGCGTGCCGGCGGGGCCGAGAAAGAACTCTTCATCCGCGAGCTTCAGGGCTGGGTCGCCGCCGCCGGCGTCGCACTGGCCTTGCTCACGTGGTTTGCGTGGCCGTACGTGGTGGATTGGCT
>CBHWAL010000154.1:0-9009 GCA_966111495.1 uncultured Achromobacter sp.
CAAGCGGGCCGTTGCAGGCGGACGAGCTGTTCGCCGATGACGGCCAGGTCGGCCTGGGCGGCAAAGACGGCGGGGCCCGGGGTGGGCGCGCCGTTGCGGGTCGTTGTCGTGTTGCTCATGGCCGTCAATTGTCGAAGTCGATGTCGATCAGGTCGCGGATTTCGCCGGTCTGGTAGCGGTCGATGGCGCCGGCGGCCGCCTTGCCGTCCGCGCCTTCCAGCGCGCGCGGCCGGGACAGGTCGCGCGGGTCGCTGACCATGCGCGCGAGGTTGGCGCGGTTCGCGCAGCCCAGCGTGCCGACGCCGTAGTACGGATGGATCGTCCAATCGTCGGGCTTGGCGACGGTGCAGCGCGTGGCCTGCACCGTCAGCGCTTCCGATTGCAGTTCCAGATCCCAGCCGGCCTGCGCCGCGTCAGCCAGGCGCTGCGCGTCGCGCGGCACGGACTCGACGCGCGGGGCGCGCGCGCCGCTACGGGACAGCGCCTGCGCCAGGCGTTGCGCCAGCGCTTCGCCGCGCGCGTTGAACGGCGTCAGCGTCAGCACCTGCGCATCGATGCGGCCTTGGCGCGTCAGCAGTTCATTGGCGGCGTTCAGCGAATCGGCCGTCAGGCCGTTGCCGTCCGGCGCGGCCTGCAGCGCCAGCGCCACGGCGCGCGGGGCCACGGTCGGTGTCTTGGCGGCTTGGCCGGGGCCGAAGCGTTTGGCGCGCATGTCATTCAACTGCGTGCCGCAGCCGGTAAGCAGCAGGGCCAGCAGCAGCGGCGCCGCAGGCATCAGGCGGCGCAGCGCGCGCCGATTCGGGGATTGGGTCTTGGCGTAGTCCATGGCGTGTCTCGTGCGCGATCAGTACAGGTAGCCGATGGGGGCTTGCGGCGGTAGCAGGTCGTCGATGCCGGCCAGGCCTTGGCCCGGCACCTGCAGTTCGCCGGCCGCCACGGGGTCGACGACGTTTGCGGTGACCAGGATGACCAGTTCGGTCTCGTCCTTGGCGGACACCTCGTGTTCGAACAGCCGGCCCAGCAGCGGAATGCTGCTCAGGCCCGGTACGCCGGACACGGTTTGGGCCTGCGTCGAACGCAGCATGCCGGCCAGCGCAAAGCTCTGGCCGCTGGCCAATTCCACGGTGGTGTCTGCGCGGCGCACCTTCAGCGCCGGGATCGAGATGCCCTGCAGCGTGACCGCGCCGTCTTCCGTCAGCTCGCTGACTTCCGGCGCGATGTGCAGGCTGATGCGATTGGCCGACAGCAGCGTCGGCGTCATGCGCAGGATCACGCCGTACGACTTGAAGTCGATCTGCACGTTGTTGTTGGTGATGATGACGATCGGCACTTCGCCACCCGCCGCAAACGCCGCGCTTTCGCCGGACATCGCGGTCAGGTTGGGTTCGGCCAGCACGGACGCGAAGCCTTCGGCCGAGAGCGCCGAGATGAGGCCGCCCATGGTGAAGCGGCCGCGCGTGGTCATGCCGCCCGCCGCGAAGGTCGAGGTCGTGCGGCCGGGAAGCAGGCTGGAGAAGTTCTTGCCCGTGACCGAATCGAACAGCGACGGATTGATGGTGTCGGTGGCGGGCGCGAAGCCGCGCGCGCCGCTGCCGGTCATGATGCCCCACGCGCCGCTGCCGGAATTGAGCGTGGCGGCCCAGTCGAATCCCAGCTCGTGCGACAGCGTGCGCGACACTTCCACGACGCGCACCTGGATGTTGATCTGCGACGACAACTCCACCTTGAGCTGGTTGATGACGCCATCGCGCGTGCTGCCCGCGCCGCGCGCCCCGCCGCCGCCTTGGGCGCCGGCGGACGTGCCGTCCAGATAGGCCTGCACGTGGTCAACGATCTGGCGCGCCTCGATGGGCGTGCGCACGTTGCCGCGAACGATGATGCGGTTGTTCAGTGAAGGTTCCAGCTCGATGTCCGCGCCCGGCACCGAACGCAGGATCTGCGCGCGCAGGGTGGATAGGTCGTGCTCGGCCACGACGCGGATCGCGGCGATGATGTTGTCCTGCGCATCCAGCGCATACAGCGTCGTGGTGCCGACGGATTGGGCGAAGACGAAGATGTTGTTGGGCGACGGCACCTGGAAGCTGGCGACGCGCGGGTCGGCCACCAGGACCTTGGCCGCATCGGACTTCAGTTTCAGCAACTGGCCTTCGCGCACGTGCAGCGTGATCTCGCCGGTCGGCGCGATCTTCTTCAGATTGGCGGGCAACGCCGTCGGGGTGTTCTTGACGTCGACTGCGGGACGCTCGTTCGGCGCGGCGGCGGTGGCCGCCAGCGCGCTGGCGCCGGTCAGGCACAGCGGCGCGGCCAGGCACAGGCGGGGCAACAGGAGGGCCGCGCCGCGGCGGGGCTGCTTGTGAATCATGGCGTGAACGGAGGTAGGGGCAATGGGAAGCGCGGGCGGCGCCGCGGGCAGGCGTTGGGAGCGCATGGGTTACGGGGCGGCGGGCTGCGGGGCGGATGCGTCTTGCGGCGCCGCCTGGTTGAAGGTCTGCGCTTTCTGCTGTTCGCCCTTGAACGTCTGCACCACGACCGACTGGCGCGCCGGCTTGTTGAAGATGTCCGTCGCGTCGTTGACCCGCGTCACCGCGCTGACGAGGTCATGCGGCTGTTCGACCGTGTCGGCCTGCGCGCTGCGCAACGCCAGCTGCAACAGACCCACCTCGCGGGCGAGCGCAAGACGCTCGGAATCGCGGGGTGTGACTTCAAGCGTCAGGCTTTCGTAGTAATTGCGCGGCGGCGCGGCTTTCTTGTCTGCGGCGGCCGCGTCGGCGGCCGCATTGCTGGCGGGCGCGATGCCGGCCGGGTTGCCGTTCAGCGCCAGCACGCGCACGTTGCGCACGATGGTCTGTGACGCCAGCGCGGTGAACGAGGTGTCGGGCTGGCCGGGCAGGGGCGGCTGGCTCGTGTCGCGTTCCAGATGCAGGATCACGTCGACCCGGTCGCCCGCCGACACGAGGCCGGAGTTGCTGGTGACCGCACTGGCCGGGATCGACACGGCCCGCATCTCGGGCTTGAGCACCGACGCGACAAAGCCATGATCGCCGCTGAACACCAGCCCGTCGCGCGTCAGCGGCTGGCCGTCCTGCAGGGCGCGGCGGGGCGTCGAGCCGGCGACGGTGCGTTCCACCTTGCGGCGTTCCTCGTCGGTGTCGGCGGTGTAGTGTTCAGCCCGGATCTCGCCGGCCGGCAACTCGCGCCACGCCAGCGTGCGGCCCGCGACGAAGTCGCCGGGCGCCAGCGGTCCGGCGGCCGAAAGCACCATGCGTACAGGCGAACGCGGCGCCTCGACCTGCTTGACGATGGTCACGGGAGGCGGCGGACGCATGAGCGCGCGGCCCACCAGGGCCGCTCCCGCGGCCAGCGCGATCGCCGAGGCAAGCAGGATCAATGATCGGGTCTTCATAGCAAATAGGAGTGATTTGTCTTTTCAATTGCATCAAAGGTGCGCATTGACCCCTGATGGCGCGCCGTCGGCGCATGGTCGTGCCTGGATGAAAGCTAGCTGGCGCTCCAGAGCACGAAGACCGCGCCGCAGTCAATCGCAAGCCCGTAGGGAATGCCTTGCATGGGCTCGTCGCGCAGGGCGTGCGGCGTGGGGATGACGAGGCCGGACAGCCAGACGTTGATCCGCATCAGGAACAGCGCCAGCGCACGTTCGAGCGCGCGCAGCAGCGGCAGCGCGAGGGCCATCGCGCCGCCGGCCAGGGCCGTCACGATGAGGAAGACGAAGGTGTGCTCGCCCAGCCACAAGCACAGCACGGCCATCAGCTTGGCGTCACCGGCGCCCATCCAGCGCATGGCAAAAAGGCAGTACCCGGCCACCAGCACGCCCGCGCCGGCCAGGATGCCGGTCGTCAGCGATGCACGCAGCGCGGGGTTGCCCTGCGCCAGCGTCCATCCGGCATAGGCGACCCATGCCAGCAGCAACGCCAGCACCAGACGGTTGCTGATGCGGCGATAGAGCAGGTCGGACACTACCACCCAGGCCAGGGCCGGCAGGAGGATGATGCTGGGCAGGGAGTACGCCACGAAACGTCCGGCGATCAGCCGCCCGAGCGGGCGTCGGTGCCGGCTTCGGTGATGTCGCTGGCGATGGCGCCGAACTTGTCGCGCAGCGCGGTGATGAAGGCGCCGTCGGAGCCGAAGATCACGCCCACGGCGGCAGCCATGGCGGCCGCGAGGATGCCGTATTCAATTGCGGTCACGCCGCTTTCGTCACGAAGGAATTGTTGGATGCGGGAGGTCACGGAAAAGTCCAAAAAAGAATCGTCGTGAAGGAAAAAAACGAGGGCGTTGATCGCCGTCATTGCGCAGACGATATTAGGATTCATTTGCAGCTAGCGATCAACCTGCGAATCATTAAGACTCGTTCAGGAACTCCTGCCGGCCGCGCTTCTACAGGGCAGACGCAGCACGGCAAGCAGGCCGCGAGCGGTGACGCGCGCGTCCCGGTCACTCGCATCCAGATCGTTATCGGCAAGCACCAGCGACCCCCCATGCAGCGCAGCCACCGCGTGCACCAACGCAAGGCCCAGGCCATGTCCGGAGATCGTCCGGTCGCGCGTGAGCCGGCGGAAGCGCTGCACGGCCTGGCTGCGCTGGTCGGCGTCGATGCCGGGACCCTCGTCGGCGGCGCCCAGTTCGATCCAGCCGCCGCGGCGCCGCGCCAGCAGCGTGACGACGGTGCCGGACGGTGCGTACTTGATGGCGTTGTCGGCCAGGTTCACCAGCGCCTGGAACAGCAGCGCGCGGTCGCCCATCAGCGGCAGATCGTCCTCAATGCGGGTCTGCAGCACCAGGCCGCGCTGCTCGGCCAGCACGTCGTAGTAGTCGTGCAGATCGGCCAGCAGGGCACGGATGTCCAGCTCGGCAGGCTCGTGATGGCAGCGGCCCGTCTCGACCTCGCTGATGCGCATGACGGTGCGGAACAGGTACAGGATGCGCCGGACCTCTTCTTCCGCCAGCGCCATTTCGGCTTCCGCCGCAGGGTTGCTGCGCATCGACTCGGCGGCGTTGCTCAGCCGCTGCTGCAGGCGCGTCAGCGGGGTGCGCAGCTCGTGCGCGATGTGATTGGTTGCATTGCGCACTTCTTCCATCAGGAAGTCGATGCGTTCCAGCGCCTGGTTCACGTCGTGTCCCAGTTCGTCGAACTCGTCCTGGCTGCCATGCAGCGACACGCGCGCGTTCTGGTCGCCACGCGCAAACCGCGCCATGGTCTGTCGGATGCGCGTGACGCGGTTGGCGGCGCCGATGCTGAACAGCAGGCCCGCGCCCAGGCTGAGCAGCAGCGCGGTGAAGACGCTCAGGCCCACGACCAGCGGCACCGGATAAATACGGTTGAGCATCGGCAGGATGTCGTACGCGATGACGTAGCGGCCGCCGTCGGGCAGCAGCGACGCATGGCCCAGCCATTCGCTGGAGCCTTCGCCCGTCGTCAGCGAAGCGCGCAGCCAGCCGCGGCAGGGTTGCTGACCGCCCCGGCACATCAGCGGCGACAGCAGTTCGCCGGCGCCGTAGAGCAGGCTGCCATCGGCCGCCTGCACCGAGATCGCGCGCTCGCGGCGCGGCACGGCGGCTTCGCGCTGGCGCAGCGCCCGGGCCAGGTCCACCGCGCTGTCGCGGCTGCTCAGCGTCTGGTGCGCGCGGATCTCGGCGGCGACCATGTCCTTCACGTGCCGCACCATGACGTGCTCGAGCAGATTCTGGCCCCAGGCGATGGAACCCAGCGTGACCAGCAGGAAGATGAATGCAAAGCAGGCGGTGTAGCGGAAATGGCTGGTGGTGCGGGTGGGCGGCGATTCCGACGCGGCCTCGGGCAAGCGGCCGTCGCGCCAGAACGTGCGCCATGAACCGAACAGGCGGGACAGCGGCCCCTGCCTGAGCGCCCGCAGGGTCTCAGGAAAATAGAACGGCACGGTATTCATCGGATCAGCTCAGCACGTATCCCATCGCCCGCACGGTCTTGAGCAAAGGCTGTGCGAAATCCTTGTCGATCTTCGAGCGCAGCTTGGAGACGTGCACGTCGATCAGGTTGGTCTGCGGATCGAACTGCAGGCCCCACACCTTCTCCAGCAGCATGCCGCGCGGCACAGTCTGCCCGGCGTGCTCGGCCAGCGTGCGCAGCAGCAGGAATTCCTTGTCGGTCAGGCTGATGTCGCGGCCGGACCGCGTGACCTTGCGGCGCAGCAGGTCGATCTGCAGATCCTGCACGCACAGGCGCGCGGTGTTGGGCGGCGTGGCGTCGTGCCGCTGCACCAGCAGTTCCATGCGCACCATCCTTATCGTCCCGGGGGTGGCGGTGGGGCGCCGGCGCGCGGGCCCGCAGCCCCTCGACGCGATCCGAGGCCTGATCTACTGCGGACAGGATGATGACAGGCGGGTGCGGACGGCCTTGCAGGCGGCGCAGCACTTCAATGCCGTCGATGCCCGGCAGCATGCGGTCGAGGACGGCAATGTCGAACACCTGCCGGTCCAGCGCGATCAGCGCTTGCTCGCCGGAGTCGACGGGCACGCAGTGGTGGCCGCTAGCCTGGAACTTGCTGGCCAGCCAATAGCTCACTTTGCTGTCGTCCTCGATTAACAGTATCCGCATGAATTTCCTCGCTCGCGTGTGACTTCATTCCGCCAGCGTTTGTCGCCGAACTTCTCATGCCGCACGCATCAGAAATTCATCCCGGTAAGCCGTGTGGCTTGCGCCGTCGAGCCAGGCGCTTATGGGATCACGATTCATATCGCAACAGCAACGGGCTAAAAGTTAACAAGATTTAATCTTATTGTAAATAAGAATGATTGTTATTCTTGTAGAATTCGCTTCGTTCTGTTGATCCGATGCCCTGGCGGCTGATGCGCGCCGTGGCCGATTCCTGCTGCCATGTCCGCATTTCTTTTGCGAAGCCGCCGCTGGCTGGGCGCGGCGTTTCTGTCGCTTCCCGCCGCCGCAAGTCTTGCCGCCGATGTCTACGTGTCGTTCGACGCGCAAGGCATGGCGCACTTTGCGCCCACCGCGCTCGACGACAGTTACCGGCTGCTGTTCCGCGATATGTCCGCAGGCGGCCGCGGCATGCGCCGTGCCGCCGAACCCACCCCGGAAGTCCGCAAGGCGCTGGAACAGGCCGCGAAGCGCCACGGGCTGGATTACGCCCTGCTGCACGCCGTGGCGCAGGCGGAGTCGGGCTTCGATACGCGGGCGGTGTCGCCCAAGGGCGCCGTGGGCCTGATGCAACTGATGCCCGCGACCGGCAGCCAGTACGGCGTGCCCGGCACGGACGACGCGTTGCAGGCCAACCTGCGCAAGCTGGATTTGAACGTCGATGCCGGCAGCCGCTATCTGCGCGCCCTGCTCGACCGTTACGACGGCAACCTGGAACTGGCGTTGGCCGCGTACAACGCGGGCGAAGGCGCCGTGCAGCGCGCCGGTAACCGGATTCCGAATTTTGAAGAGACGCGCAACTACGTCAGCCGGATCATGGCGGCGTATCAGCCGACAGCCTCGATAACGCCGCAAACGTCGCCGCCGCGCGCGGTGCTGGCGGACAACACCGGCATGACCCCTTCCATGTGGACGATCCAGGGCGATCAGAAGGCGGTCAGGCAGTTCGAGGAAGGTTTCATGGTGGTGCCGCCGCGCAAGCGGTAACGGTTCAGGCCGGCGGGAACGGGCGGATGGTTGCATCCGCCTCGCGCTTGCGATGCGCGAAGTTGAGCGTCACCATCAGCCCCGCCACCATTGAAAACAGGTGCTTGAGGGTGTGGCCGCTGAGGAACGTGAAGGCGTTGTAAATCTGATAATCGAGCAGCTCGGCAGCCTTGGCCAGCACGTAGAACCCGATCGCCGCGCCAAAATACAGCCGTTCGCGCATGGGCGTGCCGTTGCGCCATTGCAGCAGCGGCACCAGCACCAGCGGCATGAACTGCACAAAGAGGTACGGGCGCAGATCGCCCGTCGACGTGTGATCGGTGTACCACCACCACGCCACGCTGCCCACCGCCAGCGCGGTCCACAACACGTCGACCCAGCGCCCGTCGCCCACCGTCTCGCGCCACACGGCGGACAGGATGCCGGCGCACAGCAGCGCGATGGGCAGGCGGTCCCAGATCAGGCGCGCGTTGTCCGGCACCAGGTGGTACCAGCCGGAGCCGAAGGCGGTCAGCAAGAGCGCAAGGAAAAACACCGTGTAGCCGGGCCGGATCGCGTCCAGCGCAGGGTGGCGGCGCGAGTGCAGGACCAGCGCCAACCCATACCAGCCGACCACCGCGAAGCCCAGGTTGGACAGCACGTCGCCCGCGTTCGGGATGCCCAGCCACGCGCGCTTGTCGGCAAAGTCGTGATAGTGCTCAAGCTGGGGAATCGGCCCGTAGAGCGCCAGGCCCAGCGCCACCAGGATCACCACCGTCCACGGGAGAATGCGGCGCGAGTTGGGGGTAGACGTCGTTGCAGCAGATCGAGTGCTCATGCGGGTTCATCCCCCGGCAGGCGGGTGTGCCGGCTAGCAGTGATAGTAAAGGCGGCGCCCGGCCGCCTCCAGCCCTCGCAGCACGCGGTTCGCAGGTTTTTTATGTCGTTGTGTATCCGCCCGCGCGGCGCGTACATGCCGACACCCAACGCCCGGCGCCCTGCGCCACAGTGACGTCCAGCAGTCATGTCCCCTTCAACAAGACTATCTGGAGCATCACTATGTCGGAACCGGTAAACGTCCAGCGGCGCCGCCTGCTGGGTACCACTTCTTCGCTGGCGGGCGCCAGCCTGCTGGGCCTGGCGCTCGGCGGCAACGCGATCGCGAAATCCGTGGCGCAGGCCCCGCAAGGCCTCGTCCCCACGTTCAGCAACATCCGGCAGATCCGCGCCGGCACGCTCGACGTGGGCTATGTTGACGCCGGCCCGGTCGACGGCCCTGTCGCCATCCTGCTGCACGGCTGGCCCTACGACATCCACAGCTTCATCGACGTCGTGCCGCGCCTGACGGCCGCCGGTTACCGCGTCATCGTGCCCCATCTGCGCGGCTACGGCAC
>CBHWAL010000155.1:0-9004 GCA_966111495.1 uncultured Achromobacter sp.
GTTCCGAAACCAAGACGGAATGGGCGCTTGATTCGCTGGTGCGTTCGCTGCGCTGGGACGAAAGCCGCTTCGGGCTCGAACTGGATCTTGACCGCTTCATGATCGTCGCCGTCCATGACTTCAATATGGGAGCCATGGAAAACAAAGGCCTGAATATCTTCAACGCGGCCTATGTGCTGGCGGACCCGCAGACGGCCACCGACGCGAACTACGAAGGTATCGAATCGGTCATCGGGCATGAATACTTCCATAACTGGACCGGCAACCGCGTCACGTGCCGTGACTGGTTCCAACTGAGCCTGAAGGAAGGCCTGACGGTTTTCCGCGATCAGGAATTCAGCGCCGACATGATGGCCCGCGACATGGATGCCGCAGCCGCGGCCAGCGCGCGCGCCGTCAAGCGTATCGACGACGTCGTGGCGCTGCGCGCCGCTCAGTTCCCCGAGGACGCGGGTCCCATGGCGCATCCGATCCGTCCGGAAAGCTACCAGGAGATCGGCAACTTCTACACGGCCACCGTGTACGAGAAAGGCGCCGAGGTCATCCGCATGCAGCACACGCTGCTGGGCGAGGCGGGGTTCCGGGCGGGCATGGACGAATATTTCCGCCGCCATGACGGCCAGGCCGTCACGTGTGACGACTTTGTCGCTGCCATGGAATCCGTCTACGTCAGCCAGCACCCCGGCCGCGACCTGACGGTGTTTCGCCGCTGGTATCGGCAGGCCGGCACGCCGCGCGTTGCGGTCAGGCTCGATCACGACGCCGCCGCGCGCCGTTGCACCGTGACGCTGACCCAGTCCTGCCCGCCAGTCGGCGTCGAAAAGAAGGCCGGCCCGGACTACGTGAAAGCGCCCTTCCACATTCCCTTTGCGATCGGCCTGCTGGACCGCGATGGCAATGCGCTGCCGCTGCGCCTTGACGGCGCCGTCGTGGACACCGCCCTGCTGGAACTGACGACGCAGAGCCAGCAATGGGTGTTCGAGGACATTGCCGAACGGCCCGTACCCTCGCTGCTGCGCGATTTTTCCGCGCCGGTCATCGTGGACTACGATTGGTCCAACGAAGAACTGGCGCTACTGTCCGCGCACGACGGCAATCCGTTCGCGCGCTGGGAAGCCGGCCAGGAATTGGCCACCCGCCAGATCCTGGCGCTGGCCGAAGCCCGCCAGGCAGGCCGCACGCTGCACGCGGACGCGGCCTTCATCGACGCCTGGCGCGCGTTGCTCACCGATCCCGCGCTGGACGCCGCGTATCGTGCGCGCGCCCTGGCCCTGCCTTCGGAAAAGACGCTCGCCGAACGCATGCAGCAGGTGGATCCCCCCGCACTGGCCGTGGCGCGAGATTTCCTGCGCGCCGAACTCGGCCGTCAACTCCAGGCCGAAATCCGCCGCGCCTTTGACGAGAACCAGACGCCGGGCGAATACAGCCCCGCCCCGATTCCCGCCGGCATGCGCGCCCTGAAGAATCTGGCGCTCAGCCACCTGATGGCTGCGGGCGAGCCCGAGGCCCAGCGCCTGGCCGAACAGCAGTACGCCAACGCCGGCAACATGACCGACAGCATGGCCGCGCTGAGCGCCCTGATCAACTTCGGACAAGGCGACTTCCCGCAGCAGGCGCTGGCCGCTTTCTACACAAAATGGAGCGCCAATCCGCTAGTCGTGGACAAGTGGTTCGCGCTGCAGGCGGCCGCCCGCTACACGACGGTGCAGACCGCGCGCGAGCTGATGAAGCATCCGGCCTTCACGCTACGCAACCCCAACCGCGCCCGCGCGCTGATTTTCCAGTTCTGCCTCAACAATGCCCGGGGCATGCACCATCCGGACGGATCGGGCTATGCGTTCTGGGCCGAGCAGGTGCTGGCGCTGGACGCGCTGAATCCGGAAATTGCCGCGCGTCTGGCGCGTGCGCTGGACAACTGGTCGCGCTTCGTCCCCACGCTGCGCGCACCCATGCAGGCCGCGCTTGAAAAAGTGCGCCAGCACGACGGCCTGTCGCGCAACGTACAGGAAATCGTATCCAAGGCTTTAGAATTCGCTGCATAGGGAGATCCTTTTGAAACGTAAAACACTGACTCAATACCTGGTGGAGCAACAACGCTCCGCCCAAGCTCTGGCGCCAGAAGTCCGGCTGCTCATCGAAGTGGTGGCGCGCGCCTGCAAGGCGATCAGCCATGCGGTCAGCAAGGGCGCGCTGGGTGGCGTGCTGGGCAGCCTGGAAAGTGAAAACGTCCAGGGCGAAGTCCAGAAGAAGCTGGACGTGTTGTCCAACGAGATCCTGCTGGAAGCCAACGAATGGGGCGGCCACCTGGCGGCCATGGCCTCGGAAGAGATGGAAACCATCCATCTGATTCCGAACCGCTACCCCAAGGGCGAATACCTGCTGCTGTTCGACCCCCTGGATGGCTCGTCGAACATCGACGTGAACGTCTCCATCGGCACCATCTTCTCGGTGCTGCACGCGCCCCACGATGTGTCGGGCGCCCCCGTCTGCGAAGACGACTTCCTGCAGCCGGGCAACAAGCAGGTCGTGGCCGGCTATGCCGTCTACGGCCCGCAGACGATGCTGGTGCTGACCATCGGCAACGGCGTCGTGGGCTTCACGCTCGATCGCGAAATGGGTTCGTGGGTACTCACGCACGAAAACATCCGCGTGCCGGAAGACACCAAGGAATTCGCGATCAACATGTCGAACATGCGGCACTGGGCCCCGCCGGTCAAGCGCTACATCGACGACTGCCTCGCCGGCTCCACCGGTCCGCTGGGCAAGGATTTCAACATGCGCTGGATCGCCTCGATGGTGGCGGACGTGCATCGCATCCTGACCCGCGGCGGCATCTTCATGTACCCGTGGGATGCTCGCGAACCCGGCAAGGCCGGCAAGCTGCGTCTGATGTACGAAGCCAATCCCATGAGCTTCCTGATCGAACAGGCGGGCGGCGCGGCCATCAACGGCACCCAGCGCATCCTGGACATCCAGCCGGAAAAGCTGCATCAGCGCGTGAGCGTGATCCTGGGCTCCAAGAACGAAGTCGAACGCGTGGGCCGCTACCACGCCGAGGACGCGGGCAAGTAAACCGCGCCCGTCCACTGCGCAACAATGCAAAAGCCCCGGCCATTGGCCGGGGCTTTTGCTTGGTGCAGACGGTCAGGCGTCAGGCTGACTTACTTGACCTCTTCGATCGACTTCACGTCGTCCTTGTTGATCTGAACCTTCTTGCCGTTCTGTTCGTATTCATACATGCCCGACTTCTTGTCGTATTCGGGCTCGTCGGGCGCTACGGTCGAAGATCCGTCGCGTTGGTTGATAACCGAGGGCGACGAGCATCCGGCAAGCACTCCAACTCCGGTCATCACCAGGGCCAACGTCATGGTCTTCAGGTTCATGGTCGTGTTCTCCGAGTGTTGAATAGGTGATTTCACTCTATCCGAATCGCTCTCCGAAATCGTGTCGGGTTGTGGGCAAAATGCTTAAGAACGTAATCGGCCCCGGCCCCAATAAACAAAAACCCCTCGCAAGGCGCGCCTGCGAGGGGTTGCAACCGTATACAAGCGGCAAGCGTGCTTACACCTTCGCGTGCGCCTCGATGAAACGGCGTACGGACGCTTCGGTGCAGTCCATGACCTCGACGCGCTGCGGCAGCGACTCCAGATCCGCAAGGTTGCCGGGCGGCGTCGCGGGACGGCCAAGGGCTTCCTCGATGGTCTCGGAGAACTTGGCCGGCAGCGCGGTTTCCAGCACGAGCATGGGGACACCCGGCTCGACGAATTCGCGCGCGACCTTCACGCCGTCGGCTGTGTGCGGATCAACCAGCACGCCGGTGGCGTCGTACAAGGCGCGAATCGTTGCCAGACGGTCCGCGTGCGAACTGGCGCCCGACACGAAGCCATAACGCGACTCGAACTGGTCCTTCATGTCGGACAGGTCGAACGCGCCATCGCGCGGCAGCGCCGTCCACAGGGCCTTCACGCGATCGGTATCGCGGCCCACCAGATCGAACACGAAGCGCTCGAAGTTGGAGGCGCGCGAGATATCCATCGACGGGCTGGACGTGGCGTAGGTCTGCTCGGCGGGACGCGGACGATAGACGCCGGTGCGGAAGAATTCTTCCAGCACGTTGTTTTCGTTTGTGGCCAGCACGAGGCGGCGGATCGGCAGCCCCATGCGGCGCGCGATGTGGCCCGACAGGATGTTGCCGAAGTTGCCCGACGGCACGGCAAACGACACTTCCTGTCCGGCGCGTTCGGTGGCGCGCAGCCACCCGTGGAAGTAGTAGACGACCTGGGCGGCAATGCGCGCCCAGTTGATCGAGTTCACGGCGCCCAGGCGATACCGGTTCTTGAAGTCCAGGTCGCCGGCCAGCGACTTGACGATGTCCTGCGCCTGGTCGAACACGCCGCGCACGGCGATGTTGTGGATGTTCTCGTCTTGCAGCGAGTACATCTGCGCGCGCTGGAAGGTGCTCATGCGGCCGTGCGGCGACAGCATGAACACTGCCACGCCCTTCTTGCCGCGCAGCGCGTATTCTGCCGCCGAACCGGTGTCGCCGGAGGTGGCGCCCACGATGTTCAGCGTGGTGCCGCGCTTTTCCAGCACGTATTCAAAGACCTGGCCGAGGAACTGCATGGCCATATCCTTGAACGCCAGCGTCGGACCTTCCGACAGGCCCAGCAACGACAGCCCGCCGTCGAGCGGACGCAGCGGAACGATGTCCTCGCTGTTGAAGATCTGCGGCGTGTAGGCGGCGCGGGTCAGGCGGCGCAGGTCGTCCGCGGGAATGTCCGTGGCGAACAGCGACAGCACTTCGAAGGCCAGGTCGGCATACGACAGGCCGCGCCAGGATTCCAGCGTTTCACCGGAGACCTGGGGCAGCGTCTGCGGCACGGCCAGCCCGCCGTCGGGCGCCAGGCCTTCCAACAGGATGTCCGAGAATTCCAGCGCGGCCATGCCGCCGCGCGTCGAGATGTATTTCATATCAATGGCTCCACGATGGGCCGGACTCCCTTGCAAGGGAGCCAGGCGTCATCAGGTCAGGTTCTCCACGCGCAGACGCGTCACCTTGGAACGCACAAACGGCAGCGATTCGATGCGCTCGATGGCCTGGTTGACGTTGCCTTCCACGGCCTCGTGCGTCAGGAAGATGATGTCGGCGCCGCCGATGTGCGACGGCTGCTGGATCATCGAACCGATGGAAATGCCGCGGTCGGCCAGGATGCGGGCGATGTCCGCCAGCACGCCGGGCTGATCGTCGACGCGCAGGCGCAGATAGTAGGACGTGCTGACCTGTTCGATCGTCAGGATCGGGGTGTCCGACATGGCGTCCGGCTGGAAGGCCAGATGCGGCACGCGGTTGCCCGGATCGGCAGTGTGCAGACGCGTCACGTCGACCAGGTCCGCCACGACGGCCGAGGCGGTGGGCTCTTCGCCCGCGCCCTGCCCGTAGTACAGCGTGGGGCCGACGGCGTCGCCCTTGACCAGCACCGCGTTCATCGCGCCTTCGACATTGGCCAGCAGGCGTTCGGACGGCACCAGCGCCGGATGCACGCGCAGTTCGATGCCATCGGGACGCCGCTTGGTGATGCCCAGCAGCTTGATGCGATAGCCCAGGCGCTCGGCATGCTCGATGTCTTCGGCGGCCAGTTGCGAAATGCCTTCGATGTGGGCGCGGTCGAATTGCACCGGCACGCCAAATGCCAGCGAGGCCAGCAGCGTCAGCTTGTGCGCGGCGTCCACGCCTTCCACGTCAAACGTGGGGTCGGCTTCGGCGTAACCGAGGCGCTGGGCTTCGGCCAGCACGTCGGCAAACGGCAGGCCGCGCGTGCGCATTTCGGACAGGATGAAATTGGTGGTGCCGTTGATGATGCCGGCCACCCACTGGATGCGATTGGCGGTCAGGCCTTCGCGGATCGCCTTGATGATCGGGATGCCACCGGCGACGGCGGCCTCGAAGTTCACCATCACGCCACGTTCGGACGCGGCGGCGAAGATCTCGTTGCCATGCTTGGCCAGCAGAGCCTTGTTCGCCGTGACGACATGCTTGCCGTTGGCGATGGCTTCAAGCACCAGCTCGCGGGCCAGCGTGTCGCCGCCGATCAGTTCGACGACGATGTCGATTTCAGGATCGCGCACCAGCGCGCGCACATCGGTGTCGACCAGGATGGAATCGCCCACGCGGGCGCGCGCCTTTTCCACATCGCGCACGGCGGCGCGGACGACTTCAATGCGGCGGCCGGCGCGGCGGGCGATTTCCTCGGCATTGCGGGACAGCACGGTCCACGTGCCGCCGCCAACCACGCCAAGACCAAGCAGGCCCACCTTCATGGGTTTCATCGCGCCGCCCTCTGCGGGCGGGCGTTGAGGGGAATTCATTTCAGTTCTCCATAATGCCAAGTGATGCCTCGCAGCACCCCCGACGCAAGAAAGCAGGCGCCCCTTATCGGGATGCCGCGGATCCGGCTCCGCCGGTCCGCAGGCATGCCCCCTAGAGGGGGAAGCGCGCAGCGCTGCGGGGGTGGGCGTCAATCACTTCAGCAGACCGTCCTTGCGGAACATATCTTTGATGCCGCGCACCGCCTGGCGGGTGCGCTGCTCGTTTTCGATAAGAGCGAAGCGCACGTATTCGTCGCCATACTCGCCGAAGCCGATCCCGGGGGATACGGCCACTTTCGCATCCGACAGGACACGCTTGGCAAATTCCAAAGAGCCCATCGCCCGGTAGGGTTCAGGGATCTGCGCCCAGATGTACATGGACGCCTTGGGAATTTCCACATTCCAACCTGCTTCATGCAGGCCGCGCACGAGCACGTCGCGGCGGCTTTGGTACTGCGCCACGATTTCGTTCACGCAGTCCTGCGGACCGTCCAGCGCGGCGATGGACGCCACCTGGATCGGCGTGAACGTACCGTAGTCGTGATAGCTCTTGATGCGCGCCAGCGCGTTCACGAGTTCGCGGTTACCGACCATGTAGCCGATGCGCCAGCCTGCCATGTTGTAGCTCTTGCTCATCGTGAAGAACTCGACGGCGACATCGCGCGCGCCGGGCACCTGCATGATGGACGGCGCCACGTAGCCGTCGAACGTGATGTCGGCGTAGGCCAGGTCATGCACGACGAGGATGTCGTGTTCCTTGGCCAGCGCGACCACGCGCTCGAAGAACGACAGGTCGACGCACTGCGCGGTCGGGTTGCTGGGAAAGCCCAGCACCATCATCTTGGGCTTCGGGATGGACTCGCGCACGGCGCGTTCCAGTTCCTCGAAGAAGTCCACGCCCGGCGTCATACGCACGGAACGGATGTTGGCGCCGGCGATGACGGCGCCGTAGATATGGATCGGGTAGCTGGGGTTGGGCACCAGCACGGTGTCGCCGCGGTCCAGCGTGGCCAGCATCAGGTGGGCCAGACCTTCTTTGGAGCCGATGGTGACGATGGCTTCGGAGTCCGGATCGAACTCGACTGCGTAGCGGCGCTGATACCAGTCACAGATGGCCTTGCGCAGACGCGGGATGCCCTTGGACACCGAATAGCCGTGGGTGGTGGGACGGCTGGTCGCCTCGACCATCTTGTCGACGATATGCTTGGGAGTCGCCCCATCCGGATTGCCCATCGACATGTCGATGATGTCTTCGCCACGCCGACGCGCCGCCATCTTGAGCTCGCCGGTAATGTTGAAAACGTACGGGGGCAAACGCTCGATGCGAGAGAACTTCCTCATGATGGGAATCCTTAGGGGCGAAAAGGCAAAAAGACCAGGGCGCGGTCGCGCGAAGGGGAAAGGGGCTTAGAACCGCGCCAGCACACGATTGCAGCGCAGCAAAACCCTGTAATCTAGCGCAACGACGCCTGGGCGGCAAATGGGGCAAAAAAAGCCCCTTTTCCCTCGTGGATACGTTGCAACATGCGCCGTGTCCGATGCGCTATTATCAAGCACGTATAGCCGGAGTTTTTATTGAAGCTGCATACCGATCCTGCGACGGCCGCTCTTAACACTGTCACCGCTTACGGCGATGGTTATATCGAGGTCAACCAGGTACGTTTTTCCTCCTCGGTCGCTTTCGGCCCCGAAGGCGAAGTGACCATCTGGCCCGTTGAGTCGCCGGCCGACATTACCTCCTCCCTCTTGCTCCAGGCAGCCGGATTGTCCGAGCCCGCCCGCAACCCCCTGGATTTTCTGGATGCCCCGGAAGCCGCGCTCAGCCGGCCGGCCAACGCGCCCGAAGTCCTGCTGGTGGGCACCGGCGGCAAGCAACAATTCCTGCGCCCCGAAGTATTACGTCCCCTTTTGGCCGTAGGCATTGGCGTGGAAACGATGGATACCCACGCTGCCTCGCGCACCTACAACATCCTGATGGCTGAGGGACGGCGCGTGGTCGTCGCCCTCATCCCGCCCAATGGAGCATCCAGTCAATGACGCCGAGCATAGGCAAACCCGCCCCGCTGTTTACCGCCGAAAGCACGATAGGCCCCATCAGCCTTGAACAGTGCCAGGGACGGGCGGTGATCCTGTATTTCTACCCCAAGGACAACACGCCCGGCTGCACCACCGAAAGCCAGGATTTCCGCGATCTGCACGGCGACTTCCTGTCGGCCAGCGCGATCGTGATCGGCATCTCGCGCGACTCGCTGAAGTCGCACGAGAATTTCAAGGCCAAGTACGAGCTTCCTTTCCCTCTCATCTCCGACGCCGACGAAACCGTCTGCAATCTGTTCGGCGTCATCAAGCAGAAGAACATGTATGGAAAGCAGGTGCGCGGCATCGAACGCAGCACCTTCTTGATCGATGCCTATGGCGTGCTGGTGCAGGAGTGGCGCGGGGTGAAGGTCCCGAACCACGCAAAGGAAGTCCTGCAAGCCGCCAAGAGCATCGGTTAGCCGCACAGGAAACCCGTCAGGCGCTATAGCCGGCCCAAATTGGAGAGTGACGCATATGCCGCTTCCGAAGTTGCCTACCCGCCCCGCAGCCATCCTGACCTTCCCCTCGGGCGAATCCGCCCGGGCGCAGGCCCGCACGA
>CBHWAL010000156.1:0-8958 GCA_966111495.1 uncultured Achromobacter sp.
CACTCGTCCAATTCGCACCGCTCGAATGCGGTGACCTGCGCGCCCACCACCAGCCGCAACGAGGCGTCGGCCTCCAGCCCGAAGCGCGTGATGCGCCCCACGGCCAACGCGCCCGCCGCATGGTCCGCGGCCGCGCGTTCCACGCACAGTCCGGAGTCCGCCAACGCCGATGCCAGATAGACCTCCGGATCGCGCGCCACCCAGTCCAGCACGTTGCCGATCTGCCAGATGCCGGCCTCGCGGCAGGCACGCGTGACGCCGTCCCGGCCGCCATCCATCATCGCGAACAGCACGCGCGCGCGCTGCGCGGCGAGCGCACGCGTCCAGGCCTCGCCCAGGTCCGGGTCGTGCTGATTGCCGCAGAACCCGGTCAGCGGATCCTGGCCCGTCACGCGGCGCACGCCGTCGGCAAATGCGGCGCGGCCCTTCAAGCCGGGACGAACACGCTCGCCGGAGAGGTGGGCGGGGCGGCCATCCGTGGGACGGCCATCCGTGGGGCGGCCATCCGTGCCATCTCCCTCCGCCCGCAAGCCTGCCAGAATCCCCGCAAGAAACGCGGAATGCTCCTGCAGAATCTCGTAGCTCGCGACGTTGGCGGCCGTATGGCTGCCCTGTGTGATCGCGAACTGCGTGCGCGGAAAGTACGGCGCAACCTCGGCCACCGGCGAATCGCCCTGGCCGCCGTGCACGATCACCAGGTCCGGATTGCCATTGCACAACTGCGCAAGCCGTTCGGCGCGCGCGGCCGGGTCTGTGGCCGCGACCCACTCCGCGTGCAGCGTATGTCCGACACGCCCCGCGCGCTCGGCGCCCTGCAATGCAGCCTCGTTGAAGCCGCCCCGCCCGGGAAAGCCGAACAGCACAAGCAGACGGCGCGCGCTCACAGGCTGGCTCCCGTCCCGCGCACCACCGGCCCCCAGCTGTCGGCCTGCCGGCGCACGAAATCGGTGAACTCCGCCGGCGTCTTCTGTGCCAGCACGAACCCTTGGCCTTCGAGCTTGGCCCGGATGTCCGGATTGCCCAGCACGGATCCGACTTCCGCATGCAGCCGCGCCGCCACCGCGTCGGGCAGGCCAGCGGGGGCGGAGAGCCCGATGAAGTTTTCCGCGACCAGGCCCGGATAGCCCAGTTCGCCCACCGACGCGATGCCTGGGGCCTGCGGCACGCGTTGCTGCGTGGTGACGGCCAACAGGCGCAGTTGCCCCGAACGCAGGAAGGGCAGGTTTTGCGGCAGGGCGTCTACCGCCATCCGGATCTGTCCGCCCAGCAGGTCGTTGCGCATGGCGCCCGAGCCCTTGTACGGAATGTGCTGCAGCGGCGCGCCCGTCTGCCGCGAATAGAGTTCGCCCACGATCTGCCCCACCGACGCCAGCCCGCCGCTGCCGTATTGCACCGGCTGGTCCTGCGCCTTGATCCAGGCCGTCAGCTCGGCAAGGCTGGACACCGGCACGGACGGATGCACGACGAACACCGTGGGCACCGCGCCCAGATAGGCGATGTGGCGAAAGCTCGCCAACGCGTCGTACCCGCCTTGCGGCATCAGCGCCGGCGAGATCGACAGGGGCGCCGAGTTCGACATGAGCAGCGTGTAGCCGTCGGCCGGCGACTGCGCCACGAGGCTTGCGCCGATGGTCGAGCCCGCGCCGGGCTTGTTCTCGATGACGATGGACTGGCCCAGCCGTTCGGCCAGCACGGGCGCAATGACGCGCGCGGCGATGTCGCTGGCGCCGCCGGGCGGAAACGTGACGACAAGGCGGATGGGCCGCGCCGGCCAGTCTGACGCGCGCGCCAGGCGTGGCCGCGCCAGCGGCAGCGCCAGGGTGCTGGCAAGCAGGAATTTGCGTCGGGAGATCGGCATGGCGAAAGCTTCTATCGTGCGGCCGCATGGCGGCAAAGGCGCACACTGTAAGAAGCGGGGCGGCGGCTGACAAAGAATTTGTAGCCGTTTGCTTATGCCGCCTTGGCATCCGACGCAATATCGGTCGGGCTATTGCAGCTTGATGCCCAGCTCCTTGATCAGCGGTCCCATCTCGGCGCGGTCGGCCTCGATGGTTGCCGCCAGTTCCTCGGGCGAACTGCCGATCGGAATCATGCCCAGCGTTTCCATCTGCGCCTTCATGGCCGGGTCCTTCAGGATGTCGGTCACCGCCTTCTGGATCTGCGCGACGCGATCCTTCGGGATGCCCGCCGGCCCCATCAGGCCGATCCACGGCTGCGGCGCGTAGTCCAGTCCCGACTCCTTCAGCGTGGGCGTGTCGGGCAGGCCGCCAAAGCGTTGCGGACTGGTGATTGCCAGCGCCCGCAGCCGTCCGCTGTCGATAAGGCCCTTGGAGCTGGACGGCGCGTCCAACCCCACGTCGAGCTGTCCGCCGATCAGATCATTCTGCGTCTTGCCCGACGAGGACGATGGCACATACAGCGCCCTGATGCCCGCGCGCCGCGCCGTCTGTTCCCAGACCAGGTGAAACGCGGTGCCGATCGAGAACGAACCCACGCTCAGGTTTCGCGTCTTGCTTTCGCGCACGAAGTCTTCCCAGGTCTTGAGCGGGCTGTCCTTGGGCACGATGAAAATGAACGGCGTGCGCGCCACCAGCGAGATGGGCTGCAAGTCCTTTTGCGTATCGAACGGCAGGCTGTCCACCGCAAACGGCACGATGGTCACCGAAGACGCGACGACCATGCCGAGCGTGTAGCCGTCGGGCGCCGACTTGACCAGCGCGCCCGTGCTGATGATGCCCGAGGCGCCGGGCTTGTTTTCCACGACCACGGGCTGACCCCAGGCCGCGCCCAGCTTGCTGGCGAGCACGCGCAGCATGACGTCGACCGGACCGCCGGGAGGATTGGACACGATGATCTTGACCGGCTTGTCGGGATAGGCGGCGGTGGCGGCGATTGGCAGCGCGAGTGGCAGCGCAAGCGCCAGCGCAAGGACGGTTTGCTTGAACATGAAATTCCCCTTGTGTCGTTGGTGTGCGGGGCGCGGCGGCAAGGCCGGCGCCTCCGTGTGGCGTTGCAGGCTCAGGCCAGGATCTGCATGTGCGGGGCCTGTGGCCAATCCGGTGCGTCGCCCCGGATGAACGCCAGCCATGCGGCCTGGGTGTGGCGCGCCAGCTGCTCGCCCTGGGCGGCAGGCAGCCCCGCCAGCATCGGGGCATCGGCGAAGGCCTGCAGCGTGTCGAACACGAACGGCAGTTCGATGCAGTGGCAGGCGCCAAAGCGATCGGTCGGCGCGACGTCAAAGCGCGCCAGCCAGACATTGCGGTCCTGCGCCACGGCCTGCCGGGCCCACAGCCGGGAGGGCGCGCCGAACACGGCGTCGCCCATCTCCTGGCTGGCGGCGTCCGTGCCATGGTCCGGAAACGCGGCCATCTCGTCGCGCGTGTAGCAGACCAGCACGTCCGCGCGGCCCGCGGCGGTCAAGAGCGCGGGTGCGATCTCGTGCGGCAGCACATGGCCGTCCAGCACAGGCGAGAACAGGCTGCGGCTGCTGCCTTCGGTCCGCAGCGCCTGCACGACCTCGGGCGCCTGCTGAGCCGCCAGCAGCGTGGACACTGGCAGCTCGCGCGCCGCCGAAAGCGACTCGGCCCCGGCCGCGCGCAGATAGACCTGTCCCAGCGCGTCGGCCTGCTGCGCGCTGCGAAAACCCCGGCCTAGCGCGGCGCTTTGCAGGATGGCGCGCGAAAAGCGCGGCTGGCGCGCCAGCATCGCGCAGATCGACGAGGCGCCCGCGGACTGCCCCATGACGGTGACGCGCGTGGGATCGCCGCCCAGGTCCTGGATGTTGGCAAGCACCCAGTCGATCGCCAGCTCCTGGTCCAGCAGGCCGACGTTGGCCGTTTGACCCGGCACGTACAGCCAACCCAGCGCCGCCAGCCGGTAGTTGACCGCCACGACGACCACATCGCCCCGTTGCGCAAGCCGCGCGCCGTCGTACCAGTCCAGCGCACCGCCGCCGCTTTGCCAGGCGCCGCCGTGCAGCCAGACGACCACGGGACGGCGCTTGCCGTCTGCCGCCGGCGTCCATACCGTCAGGTGCAGGCAGTCTTCGGATTGTTCGGCGTCGAAGTCGCCCATGGCGCCGCGCAGGCGCGAGGGCAATTGCGGCGGGACGGGGCCGGTGCCCGTGGCGTCGAATTCGCCGCGAATGTCCGCCGGTTGCGGCGGTGTAAAGCGCAGTTCGCCCACGGGCGCCTGCGCATACGGAATGGCGCCATAGCGGCACACGCCGCCGTCGCGCACGCCAACCAGCGTGCCAGTGCTCAGCGCCGCCTTCACGCGTTCACTCATATCCTGCCCCTTGTATCGTTGTTCATCGTCCAGCGGCGGCAATCTGCGCTGCCGCCGGACTAATGGTAGGGAGTAAAGTGCCGCGCCGGGCATTCCGGTTTTGAACATAGCCATGCGCAACGCGCATGGCTGGATGGGGCTATCTTGCCCCCGCTACTTGGCGATGCGCGCGTCCAGGCTGTTGTCCGCCAGCGCTTGCGCCTGTTCGCGCGTCATGCCCAGGTGCTCATGCAGCGCGTGGAAGTTTTCGGTGACATAGCCGCCGAAGTAGGCGGGATCGTCGGAATTGACGGTGACCTTCACCCCGGCGTCCAGCAGCGACAGGATGTTGTGCTCGCGCATGTGATCGAACACGCGCAGCCGGGTGTTGGACAGCGGACAGACGGTCAGGGGAATCTGCTCGTCGATCAGGCGCGAAATCAGTTTGGGATCTTCGGCGGCACGCACGCCGTGGTCGATACGCAGCACCTTCAGCAGATCCAGCGCCTCCCAGATGTACTCCGGCGGGCCTTCTTCGCCCGCATGCGCCACGGCGGGCAGTCCTTCGGCCCGCGCGCGGTCGAACACCCGCTGGAACAGGCGGGGCGGAAAGCCCTGTTCGCTGCTGTCCAGACCGACGGCGATGAAGGCGTCCCGGTAGGGCAGCGCCTGCTCCAGCGTGCGCATTGCCTGTTCTTCGGGCAGGTGGCGCAGAAAGCTCAGAATCAGGCCGCTCGTCACGCCCAATTGCTTCTTGCCGTCGGCCAGCGCCTGGCTGATGCCGTTCAACACGGTCTCAAACGGCACGCCACGGTCGGTGTGCGTCTGAGGGTCGAAGAAGGGCTCGGTGTGCACCACGTTCTGCTCGTGGCACTTGAGCAGGTAGGCCCACGTCAGGTCATAGAAATCCTGCTCGGTGCGCAGGACATCCGCGCCCATGTAGTACAGATCAAGAAATTCCTGGAGGTTGTTGTAGTTGTAGGCGCCGCGCAGGGCGTCGATATCAGGCCAGGGCAGCGCCACGCCGTTGCGCTGCGCCAGCTTGAAAAGCAGCTCGGGTTCGAGCGTGCCCTCCAGATGCAGGTGCAATTCTGCCTTGGGCAATGCGTTGAGCCAGTCGTACATGGGTGCTCCGGTATGAATGAGGTGCGTGTTCGGGATGCGGCGCGCGGTTTACGCGGCCAGCGCAATGCCATCGGCCTGAATGGTGCGTTCGAGCTGGGCCGCGAAGGCGCGCGCCTGACGTGTGCTGGGGCGGTCGCGGCGCCAGATGGCGGCAAGGGGCGACCTGCGCAGGGCGGGCCGGGCCGGCAGCACGGTGAGTTCGCCGCGCGCCTGCCGGACGGCCGCGACGCTGCCGGGCAGCATCCATAGATAGTGTCCGTCCAGGAGTAATTCGCGGCCGAATTCCAGCGACAGGACGCCGATCATATCCGGAATCGCCAGACCTGCCTGGCGCAGGGTCAATTCCAGCTCGCCGCGGATGCGGCTGCCGGGCAGCGCGGTGATCCACGGATAAGCGACGTAATCGGCCAGCGTGGCCTCTGGCAGACTCGTCAGCGGATGGTGGGTGGCACAGGCGAGCACCACCGGATCCTCCAGCAGGGTGGTCGAACGGTAGATCTCCGGATTTACGGTGGACGTGAAACGGCTGATCAGCACGTCCAGGGCGCCAGCGTCCAGGTCCTCGATCAGCCTTTCATGCGTGCCGATCTCGATGGTGAGCGTGATGCGCGGATGCGCCTCGCGGTAGTCGCGCGCGGCCTGCGCCACCGGCCAGCCCGCAAACATGGAAAAGCAGCCCACGGTCAGGCTGCCTGCCTCACCGCGCGAGACGGCGGCCAGGTCGACCTCGGCCTTGCGAAAGCCGGTCAGCAACTGGCGCGCGTGGCGGCACATGGCGTCGCCCAGCGGCGTGCAGGTCGTGCCTTTTGCGGTGCGCTCGAACAGCCGCGCGCCCACCAGCTCCTCGATTTCGGCGATCGCGCGGGACAGGCCCGACTGCGTGCTGTGCAACTGCGCCGCCGCCTTGGACAGGTTGCCCAATTCGGAGACGGTCAGCACGATTTCCAGGTGCCGGATGCGGAGTTTGCCTCGGAACGGTGTCATGGCGCAGGGGAGCGGAAGCGATTTGCCGATTATTCTCCCGCGCCGGTCGCTTGGCAACGCGCGGCGGGATTCGGGATATAGTTCGACGCCTGCAAGGGCTACGGCTTGCACCGGGAGAGCAGCATTGACATTGAAAGAGCGGGGCGGCGAGCGCGCTGTCACCTTGGCAGCGATCACGCTGCTGGCAGCGGCGCTTGCCGGCTGCAGCGTGTCGCGCGTGGACGAGGTGGCCGTGAAGTGGCCGTCATTCAAGGACGGCACGCAAGTTGTGCTGCCGTCGGATCCCGCGCAATGCCCCGACCTGGCCGGCAGCTACCGCGCCCAGGGCGAACGCCGCGCGGGCGATGCCGATGCGTTCCTGCTTGAAGACCTGCGCGGCTTTCTGCTTTACCCCTTGGACTTGCCGGGCATGCGTGATGCGCCGCTGCCGGCGTGGAAGCTGTCGTCCCGCTCGACCGTGTCGTTCGTCGCGGATGCGCGCGGATGGCAAATAGAGACGCGTGATGGGCAAGGTGCGCGCGAGGCCGCGCTGCTTGCCTTGCACGACGGCGGCGCCGGCTCGATGGCCGCGCGCGGCGAACCCATGCGACCCGGCAACGACATCTGGAGAGCTGCCGGGTGCACGCAAGGCCGGCTGTGGATCAGCGTGCGGCATGACTGGCGCCAGCATGAGTCCATGGGCGTCAGGCGCCACGTTGCCGTCCTGCGCAAGGACGAGGGCGGGCTGCTGCTGACGGTGCAACGCGAATCCGACAGCATCGGCATGCTGCTGCCCTGGTACACCAACAGCGGCGATTTGTTCCAATACTGGTTTGCGCCCGCCACCGATCATCCCTGAATTCCGCAGGCGTGCGCCTGCCTTTCACCAAGACCGAGAGAAACATGACCGCCAAACGGCTTTTCACCTGGACCTTCTTTTTCGCGCTGTTCGTGGTGCTGGTGGCGCTCTTCTGGCGCCAGCTCTTCATGCAGACCCCACCGTCGCTGCGCGAGATGGGCGGCACCATCGAGGGCGGCAACGCGTACATCTATGGTGAGTCGCCGCGTCAGGACGGCATGGCCGATCGCGCGATGCTGGCCGCGGCGCAGCGCGGCGACCCGGGCGCCCAATACATGCAGGGCCTCATCATGGAGCACTTCGACATGAAGGAGGCGCTGCGCTGGTACGAGGCTGCCGCGGCCCAAGGTTATGAACTGGCGGCGCAACGGTTGGCGCAGTTGCGCGAAGCGCCGCCGGCTGCGCAGTAACCCTCGCGCAACAACGCCCACGCAGCAACAGCCCCTTTGAACGCACCCGCGCAACACGCCCGCTTCGTCACCGGCCCGCTCGGTGGACACGTGCTCGAGATGATCCTGACCGGCTGGGCCAGCATGCTGGCCGTCTTCGCCGTCGAGTTCCTGTCGCTGCTTTACCTGGGCACGCTCGAGGACGAAGCCGTTCTGGGCGCCGTGGGTTTCGTGTCCATGACGCAATTCACCATCACGTCCATCTGCATCGGCGTCACGGTGGGCGGCGCGGCACTGGTCTCGCGTGCGCTCGGCGCGCAGGACGCCGCCCGGGCGCGGACGCTTGCGGGGGCGTCCCTGATCCTGATGGCCGCCGCGGCGGTGTCGGCAGGCGCGGTGTTTCTAGCCGCGATCGGCCCATTTACCGCGGCCATCGGCCTGGCCGAAGATGTTCGCGAGCATCTGCTGTCGTATGTGCTCATCACGACGCCGTTCGCGGTGGTCATGGGTGTCGGCATGATGCTGTCGAACCTTCTGCGCGCAGCAGGCCAGGGGCGGCAGTCGATGTGGGTGCTGCTGGCCGGCACCGGCACGGTCGCCGTGCTGGACCCGATTGTCATCTTCGTGCTGGATGGCGGCATGGAGGGCATTGCCTGGGCCGGCGGGGTAGGGCGCGTGGCCACGGTCGTGCTGGGCGGCTGGCTGGTGTTCCGCAAACACCGGCTGGTGGCCTGGCCGCTGGCGCGGGACCTGCGCCAGCACCTGCGCGCCATCGGCAACATTGCCTTGCCCGCCGCGCTGACCACGCTGGCCACGCCGGCATCGGTCATCTTCACCGTCTCCACGTATTCCAGCTTCGGTCCCAGCGTACTGGCGGGCGCCACGGTGGTTGACCGGCTGTTGCAGCTGGCCTATTCGCTGTTTTTTGTGCTGCCCGGCGCCATCGGGCCGATTCTCGGGCAGAACCTGGGCGCGGGCCAATGGGACCGCGTGAAGGCCACCGTGGGGCTCACAACGCGGTGGGCGCTGATGTACGGGTTTGCGGCAGCCATCGTGCTGGCGGTGCTGGCGCCTTGGATGCCGGATGTCTTCCGGGTCACCGGCCCCGGGCGCGACCTGATCGTCTTCTTCTGCCGCGTCGGCAGCTTCGCATGGGCGCTGAACAGCCTGTTCTTCGTGGCGATCTCGGTGTTCAACAATCTGGGGTACGCCACGTATTCCACCGCCATCGGCTGGCTGCGCGCGACGTTGGGCACCGTGCCCTTCGTGTGGCTGGGCGCGCACCTCGGCGGGCCCCAGGGGGTGATGCTGGGCCAGATGGGCGGATTTGCGATTTTCAGCCTGATTGCGATGTGG
>CBHWAL010000157.1:0-8943 GCA_966111495.1 uncultured Achromobacter sp.
ACAGGGAGAGCCCCGTTTGACCTTTGCTGGCGTGGGCGTCTACCATCCTTCGTTGTTCGCGGACGTCCCGCGCGGCGAAGCGGCGCCGCTGGCGCCGCTGCTCAGGCAGGCGATGGGCCAGGACCAGGTGCGCGGCGCCCGTTATGCGGGCCGGTGGACCGATGTCGGCACCCCGCAACGGCTTGCCGACCTGGACACTGAACTGGCTGGCACGGCCGCCTGACGAGGCCGACTGACACCCACATATTTCACAATATCAAGGTGCGCAACGAGGCTTGTCTGCGCACGCATCGCCCCCGGCTAACGGGGTATTCTCTGACGCTTTGGCATGCGCGCGCCGCCTGCCCACAGGCATATACACAGGAAGTTTTCTAGGAATGGGGATGTTTGGAAGATCGCAACGGGCTACGTTCAAGCCCTCCGTATACCAACCGGGACAACGTACGCGCCGCATGCCGCGCTGGCTCGTCCTGCTGATGGTTGGCATTGCGCTTGGCGCGGGCGGCGTGCTCTTCCTGCAAACCAACTACGGCCCGCAACGCCTGACCGTCGAACAATCCGAGCAACTGCACAGCGAGCTCAGCGCCTCCAACATGGAGCGCCAGCGCCTGCAGACCCAGCTTGAAGAAGCCACGCAGCAGCGCGACGCCAACAAGTCTGGCCACGAAAAGCTGACCAGCGACCTGGCGGAAAGCCGTACCAAGATCGAAACGCTAAACAAGGAACTGGTGCTGTTCCAGGACGCCATGCCGCCCGACCCCCGCGGCGGCAATCTCGGCATCCGTTCGGCCAGTTTCAAGCGCGCCCCCGGCCTGCTGGACTATCAGGTGCTGGTGATGCGCGAAGACCGCACGGGCGCGCCGTTCAAGGGCACGCTGACCTTCGCCATCGAAGGCTCCTACCCCAACGGCCGCGCCGCCACCGTGACGCCGGAAGGCCCCGCGCTCACGGTCGATCGCTACGACTACGCGCTGGGCCAGCTCAAGCTGCCCGACGGTTTCACCGCAAGGGTCGTGGTGCTGCGTGTTCTGGACCCCAACCAGAAACAGCAGGCGATGCGCATCTACAACATCCGCAACTGAGACGTGCGGAGCTGAAGCATGCGCCGCTGAAGGCCGCTTGCCGGCCTGAACTGGCCCCCAAAACCCGCCCCTCGGCGGGTTTTTTGTCGTCCTCAAGAATTGGTTGCGCACGCAACATAGCGGGCATATAGTTGCGTAAACAACCAAATTTCGGAGACAGCATGACGCTCCCTTCGCACGTTCCCGTCCTGATCGCCGGCGGTGGTCCGGTCGGTCTGACACTGGCCGCCCTGCTCGCCGAATACGGCATTGCCTCGCTCACCATTGAGGCTGATGAAGGCTACTGCACCGGCAGCCGCGCCATCTGCATGTCGCGCCGGTCGCAGGAAATCCTGGGCTGGATCGGCGCCGACCGGCCCCTGATCGACACCGGTCTGGCCTGGACTGGCGGGCGCAGCTATTACCGCGACCGCGAAGTCCTGCACTTCCAGATGCCGCACGATCCGCTGCAGCGCTACGCGCCGATGGTGAACATCCAGCAGTACCACGTGGAGGAATACGCGCACCAGGCCATGCAGCGCCATCCCGACCTCGCCAAACTGGCGTGGTCGGCGCGCGTCACCGACGTGCAGCCCGGTCCGGATGGTGTCTCGGTCGAGGTTCAGACCGGCGACACCCGCCACACGGTGCGCGCCGATTGGCTCGTCGCCTGCGACGGCGGCCGCAGCACCGTCCGCGAAGCCATGGGCCTGAAGCTGGAAGGCATGCAGTACGAAGGACGCTACGTCATTGTCGATATCGAACAGGAATCGCAACGGCCCGTCGAACGCCTTGCGTGGTTCGATCCGCCCTCCAATCCCGGCTCCACGCTGTTGATGCACCGCCAGCCCGGCAACGTGTGGCGCGTCGACTACCAGATCCGCGACGACGAAGATCCCGACGAGGCCGTCAAGCCGGAAAACGTGCTGCCGCGCGTGCAGAGCCATCTGGACATGATCGGCGAGACCGCGCCCTGGAAGCCGCTCTGGATATCAATCTACAACGCCAAGTGCCTGACGCTGGACCGCTACCGTCACGGCCGCGTGCTGTTCGCGGGCGACGCGGGCCACCTCGTGCCGATCTTTGGCGTGCGCGGCTTGAATTCCGGGCTGGACGACGCCGGCAACCTGGCATGGAAGCTGGCGTGGGTGCTCACGGGCCAGTCGGCCGACACCCTGCTGGACAGCTACAGCATCGAGCGCGTGCATGCCACGCGGCAGAACCTGGCCTATGGGGCGAAAAGCACGGAATTCATGGCCCCGCCGGATTTCGGCTTCCGGCTCATGCGCGAGGCCGCGCTGCGCCTCGCCTTGGTGGACGACAACGTGCGCTCGCTCATCAATCCGCGCCAGTCCGCGCCCATCTCGTATGACTCCTCGCCCTTGAACCGCGATGACCGTGCGCAAGCAGCCGGCCCGGCCGCCGCGCCGGGACAGCCCGCGCCCGACGTACTGCTGCAGGATGGCGATGCGCCGCAGTACCTGACCGCCCGTTTTGGCGCGGGCTTTGTCGCGCTGGTCATTGCGCCCGATGCGGCCTTGTCGACGGCATTGGATGCGCTGGCCGCAGGCACGCAAGACGCGCCGCATCCGCTGCGGGTGCTGCGCGCGGGCGACGGCGGTTTGGCCGACCCGCACGGCCAGCTTGCCGCGCGTTACGGCAACCAGCCAGGCGCCGTCTACCTGCTGCGTCCGGACGGCTACGTGCTGGGCCGCTGGATCGCGCCCGCCGCCGGTGAACTGCGCACGGCGCTGGCGCCCTACTATCCCTCGCTGAACTTGAACGCCACCCCGAAAGGCCAAGCATGAACAACGAATCATTGGACCAGGTCTACACCAGCATGGCACAGGCGCTGACGCGCGTCGGCGAAGCGCGCGCGCCGCTATTTCTGTCGATACTCGGGTTGTCGTTGCTGAGCCGCGTGTCTAATGCGCAGGAAGCTCTGGCGCTGCTGGCGCAGGCCGAATCCGCCAGCCAGGAGGATGGCGCCATGGCAAACTATCCGGCCATATCTTCCGCGGGCGCCGACCCCGCCCGCCCAACGTGAAAACGCCCGCCCTGGAACGATTCCTCACCTATCGCCTGCACGTGCTCAACAAGATCACGGACCGGGATACGAATCGGGCCTATCTCAAAGACTGCGACATTCCCTTGGGCGAAGCGCGCTGCCTTGCTGCCATCGGCCGGTTTGCGCCGCTGTCGGTCAACGACCTGGCGCGCGCCGCCAACCTGAACAAAGGCCAGGCCAGCCGCTCCGCGCAGGCGCTGGTGGATCGCGGACTGGTCGAGAAAACGGTCTCGGCGTCGGACGGACGCGGCGTGGTGCTGGCGCCCACCGCAGAGGGCCTGACGCACCACCGCCGCATCATCGACCTCATTGCGCGCCGCAACGAGGAGATCTTCGGTTGCCTGACCGCCGATGAACAGCGGCAGTTCGGCGAGCTGCTGGATCGCCTGATCGGCCACCTGCAAACCGAGGCCGGCGACACCGAAGACTGAGCGCCGGGCCGGCCCCGTTCTAAGCCCCGTTCTAGGCCCCGTTCTAAGCCCCGTTCTAGGCCCCGCTCTAAGCCCCGTTCTAGGCCGCGTTCAGGGCTGCGCCTTCGGCGCCGTCGCGCCCGCGTGCTCGGCGGCTTCGTCCATGAACTGCGCCATCCGCACGTCCAGCTCGGTCACGCCGCCGGCGTCGTGCGTGGTCAGCGTCACGTCCACGCGGTTGTAGACGTTGGTCCATTCGGGGTGATGGTTCAGCTTTTCCGCGAACATTGCCACGCGCGCCATGAAGCCGAACGCGGCATTGAAGTTGGGAAAGCGGTAGCGCTTTTCGATGGCATCGCGCTCGGCCACGGCCTGCCAGCCGGTGAGCGCGGCAATCGCGATATCGGTGCCGATGCGGGCGGGGGGAAAATCGCTCATGACAGACTCCGTAAAGAAAAGGCGGCGGCGCATCGCGCCAGCCGCCTGTCAGCAAAAGACGCGCCCCTCGCTTACTGCTGGACCGCGTACAGGTAGATCTCCACGCGCCGGTTCAGCGCGCGCCCTTCGGCGGTCGCATTGTCGCCGATCGGATCATTCGGACCGCGACCTTCCACCGACAGACGCGTGCCGGCCACGCCCTGCTTGGCCAGGTAATCCGTCACGCTCTTGGCGCGGTTCACGGACAGCGTCTGATTATGCGCCAGCGCCCCGGTGCTGTCGGTATGGCCGACCACCTTGGCCCGCAGCTCAGGATGCTGGTTCAGCGAACGCGCCACGCTGTCCAGCACCGGCAGCAGCGCCGGCTTGAGCTGCGTCTTGTCCGTATCGAACGACACGCCGCTCGGAATATTGACCTTCAGGCTGCCGTCGGGCATTTCGACGACGTCGATGCCGAGCGACGACGCGCCGGACTTCTGCACGTCGTCCTTGACCACCTTCCAGTTGTAGCCCACCAGGCCGCCTGCCACCGCGCCGATGCCGGCGCCGATCGCGGCGCCCTTGCCGTGCCCGATCAGCGCGCCAATGCCCGCGCCCAACGCCGCCCCCGCGCCCGTACCGACAGCGGTATTTGTTTGCTGTTGCGTCGCGCAACCCGCGAGCAGCACGCCCGCCGTCGCAAGCACGGCGATCCGGTTGATTGTTCTTGAGTTCATGGCAACCTCCACTGTCCATCCAAAAACCGGATCATTCCGGCGTGGATCATGCTAGCAAGGGGCCAAGCGGCGCCGGGCAACATTTTGTACGTCCGCAACAGGCCGCGCGCGCTCCCGCCGAGTGGTCGATCAGGCCGCTTTTACCGCCTGCGCCGCCTCTACGGCCAGCGCCTGGAGCGATATGATGCTGCGATCAGCGGAGGCTCCCATGACTGTGGCACGCACTTACTTTTTAGATAGGACCAGCGACGGCAAGCTGGCCGAATTGTGTGCAAACCGGCAGGACTTCCATCTTGAAAACGTGGATACCTTGAACCCGGCGCTCGCGCGCATCCAGACGCTCTTGAGCGAAAGCGGATTGAGAAGCGTGGTCATCCACGCGCCGCTCAATCCGCCGCCCGGCGTTGACGACCTGCTGATGGCAGCCGCGCCTGCAGTCAGCGTCCTGTCCGGTCTGATCCGCGCCGCAGGATGGGCGACGCGTCCGACCAGCGATGTGACGTTGCGGGTAACGTCGGAGCGCTCACCAAGCGTGCAGTTTTCCGCCGCCGCACAATGACCGCGTGGCGATTCGAAAGCCGTGCGCCAGGGCCGCAGCCCTGACGCGCGGCAAGCCATCAAGGCAGCCAGTTATGCGTGCTGTACCGGTCGTTGTCGATGCGGTTCAGAATCGGCAGGCCGGTGCCCACATCCTTGGTCTGCATGTCGATGTAGGCCTGGAACACATCAGCGTCCAGCACGCCGATGTCGGAACGGCGCGCGGCGGGCACGTTGGCCAGCGTCGTGTAGCCGTCGCCGCCGGTCGCATTGAAGCTGAGCACGAAGAGGCGATAGGTGCGCGCGTTGTCCAGCGGCAGCCACGTGTTGGTGGCTTGGTCCAGGTACTGGAAGTTGCTGGCGCGGCTGCCCTTGGCGTTGGAGGCGGTCACGTCCCAGCGCAGGCCGGCCGCGTACGGGTAAGGACCGTCCTTGCCGCCCGGCTTGTACGTTGCGTCCAGGCCGTCCTCGATCATGGACCTGACTTCATTGGCGGTCAGGTCCAGGCGCCACAGCATGTTGCCGAAGGGCACGACGGCGATCACGTCGGCCGCCGTCACGGTGCCGTTCAGCGCGCGGCGCACACCGCCACCGCTCTGCAGGGTCATGTCGGCGCCGCCGTATTCGGCGTTGGCCACGTCCAGATAGGCTTGCGCCACCAGCTGCTGGATGTCGCCGCCGCGCAGGGCCACGTTGCCTTCGCTCTCGCAAGCGGGGCTGGCCGCGTTGCTGGTGGGCGTGGGTCCCGGAATGCGGCGGAAGCACAGTTCCAGCGGCACTTGGGCGACGTTGGTCTTGCTGAAGATGTCGATCTTGGCCTTGAAGGGTTGCAACACCGACAGCGCCGAGGCGTCCGGCGTCTGCTCGCGCAGGAAGCCGCTGGCCGCGACCCCGGCCTTGAAGGCGGCGCGATCGGCATCGGAGGCCGTAACCAGCGCGCTGCCCGACTTGACGCGGTAGTCGGTGTCGATCAGCACGTGCGGCGTGCCGGCGCAGTTCGTCACGTCGCCGTTGGCGTCGAAGCTGACCTTCAGTTCGCCCACGACTTGCGAGTATTCCCACGCCTGCACCAGGCAGACCGGCTTGCCGTCCTTATCGGCCAGACGGGTGGGATAGGCGCCGCCCGGCGTGCCCACCGCCATCGTCTTCATCGAGTCGGGACCCAGCAGCGTGTGCGAATCGCCGCCCACCACCACGTCTACGCCGCTCAGCTTGGCAATCACTTCCTTGTCGTAGCCGTAGCCGATGTGGCTCAGCAGGATGACCTTGTTGACGCCATTGGCGCGCAGGGCGTCGATCTGCGCCTGCGCGGCCACGGTTTCGTCCGTGAACGTCGTATCCGCGTTGGGGCTCGACGATTCCTTGGTCTTGCTGGCGATGGTCAGACCGACGATGCCGATCTTCTGGGCATCGCGTTCCACCACGATGGCGGGCTTGATGAGGTCGGTGCCCTTGAGCGGCGAGCTCGCGCCAAAGTTGACGTTTGCGCTCAGAACCGGCGTCTGGCACGCGCCGGCATGCAGGAAGTCCACGAAGCGCTTCAGGCCGTCATCGCCCTTGTCGAACTCGTGGTTGCCGACCGCCATCGCATCGAAGCAGACCGTGTTCATCAGCGCGGCATCGGCCTCGCCCGGCGCGCCCGCGCGGTTGAAGTAAAGCGTGCCGGTCTGCGCGTCGCCCGCGTGCAGCTTGAGCACGTTCGGCGAATTCGCGGCCAGCTGGTCGATGGCGGCCTTCACGCGCGGCATGCCGGCGGCGGACACGGTCACTTCGGTATCGGTTCCGGCCGCGTTCTTCAGGGTAAGCGTGCGGTCGCGGCCGTCCAGCGTGGAGTGGTGATCGTTGATGTGTAGGATCGTCAGCTCCAGCGGACGGGCCTGCACGGGAGGTTCGGTGACGGGCGGCGTTTCGGGGTCGCTGCTGTTGTCGCTGTCGTTATCGCCGCCGCAGCCAGCAAGCAGCGCCATCGCGCTCATCATTGCGCAGGCCAGCGCATTCCGATTCCAGTGCTTCATTTTCCTTTTTCCCGTGGAGGCTGATCGAGGCCCGCATTCTGTTTGCCGCGTATGACGCAACGATGAATGCAAGCTGAAAACCTTCCGCGCAAGAAAATGGTCGATATTTGGCGTCTGGACATGCTTTTGACGCGTGGCTTGTGTAACGCGCGGGGGATGTCCAACGCGCACGGCCCAGTTGGAAAATCGCAGGCATGTGCGATAGATTCATATGTCGGAATAATCAGTTACAGATTTATCTTCCATAATTTTTCAGTCGCGTCACACTTCGAAACTGGTTCTTCCGCCGGCGCCTCCGGCAAATGTGGCGCCGGTTTCCCTGTAACGCATAACAAACACGCATTGATCCGCAACACCACCCGCCGCGAGGTCAGCAATGGCTGCGCGGCAAATCGGTGGGCAGTTGCGTGACAACGCCGGGGGAACCACACGGCGCAGCACAAGGAGAAACAGAAAGGAGGCTGTAGATGAAATGCCCCCCACCTTTGCCGACCGAAACCGAGAGGCTGCGCGCCCTGTCGGAATACGGGCTGGATCCGCAGCATCCGCTGCCCAGCCTGGACCCGGTCGTGCGCATTGCATCGCGCATGTTCAACATGCCGGTGTCGGCCATCAACATGATCGGCAGCGACCATGTGTTTTTCGTGGCCAGCATTGGCGTCGGCGACACGGACATGCGCCGTGACGTCTCTTTCTGCGCCCATGCCGTCTTGCAGGACGACGTCATGGTCGTTCCGGATGCGCGGCTGGATGAACGCTTTCACGACAATCCGCTCGTCTCGGGCACGGCCAGCATCCGGTTCTATGCCGGCGTTTCCCTGAATTCACCGGATGGCCATCCGCTGGGCGCGCTGTGCATCATCGATACGGAACCCCACGCCGATTTCAGCGAGGACGACAAGGAACGCCTGCGCGAACTGGCCCGCATGGCCTCCGACCGCCTGGAATTGCGGCGTGTGGAAGTCAGTGCCGAACTTGCCCGCGCGCGGCCCAAGCCGCCAGCCGCCGGGCATCGGACGAAGCGCGCCCCCGCGCAGCGGCCCGGACCGGCCCACCCCCACACGCGCCATGATGACGACGCGCGCAAACTGACCGGCTTCGATCCGCTGACCGGCCTAGCCAACCGCGGAGTCTTCTACCGGCGCGTGGAAGACATGCTGGCGCATCCGTGCGCCGCCGCCATCCTGATGCTGGACCTGGACGGCTTCAAGGACATCAACGACACGATGGGCCATGCGGTCGGCGACGCGATCCTGCGGGAACTCGCGGCGCGCCTGGATGGCACCGCGGGCCCCTGCGACACGGTCGCGCGCCTGGGCAGCGACGAGTTCGCCATCCTGCAGCACGACGTCGGCGACCTGAAACAGGCAACGGAACTGGCGCAACAGGCGCTGGCGCGTATTGCCGAACCCATACCGGTCCAGGGCCAGGAGCTGCGCCTGACCGCGAGTTGCGGCGTGGCCCTGGCCCCGCTGCATGCGCACGAAGCGCTGGAACTGGTGGGCAACGCCGATCTCGCATTGGTCAAAGCCAAGGCGATCGGCCGCGGCCGCATCTTTGTCTTCGCCCCCAACCTGCGCCTGGAAGCCGTGGCGCGGCGCCTGTACGGCATGGAGCTGCACCGCGCGGTCGCCAAGGGCGAATTCCTGCTCTTCTACCAACCGCAGATCAACCTGGCCAGCGGCTCACTGACCGGCG
>CBHWAL010000158.1:0-8917 GCA_966111495.1 uncultured Achromobacter sp.
CTTCCAGCGCGATCTGCCCGCCGTGCTGCTGGACACGCTGCTGCAGGCCCAGGCCGACAAAGGCTTGGCGCCTGTCTCGCTGCGCCGCACTCGCGACGGCCAGGACGCCATCGCCCTCATGCTCAGCGGTCAGGCTGAAAGCGTGCTGCTCGTCGAACCCATGGCCTCGCTGCTGCTGTGGCGCGCGCAGCAGGCCGGCGGCGTCGCGCTGCACCGCGGCCAGAGCCTGGAGGCCGCGTGGCGCGCCAGTTTTCCCGAGCAACCGTCGCTGCCGCAGGCCGGCGTCATGGCTGGCGCCAACGTGGCCGGCGACGCCGCGCTCTGCCGCGCGGTGGACGCGGCTTACGCCACGTCGGCACGCTGGTGCGCGGCCAACCCCGAGGCCTGCGCCGGCCTCGTGCGCGAACACCTCCCGCACCTGCCCGCGCCGGCCATCGTGACGGCGATACGCGGCACGCGTCTGGACAGCCGCAGCGCCCGCGAGGCCCGCCCCGAACTGGAAGCGCTGTACCGCCTGCTGGCCAGCCGCTTTCCGCAGGCCATCGGCGGCGACCTGCCCCCTGTCGGCTTCTACGGACCATGAGCGCGCCCGCCGCAAGTCCCGCGCGCACGTCGCGCGGCTGGAGCGTGGCCGGCGTCCTGCTGTTGCTGCTGGCGTGGCACCTGACCGCCCGCCATCTCGGCCCGCTGCTCATGGCCACGCCCTGGGACGCGCTGCGCGCCATCGGCCCCCTCGTGCGCAGCGAACAGTTCTTCGACAACGCGGGCGTCAGCCTGATGCGCATCGGCGTGGGCGTGCTGGCCGGCGCCTCCATCGGCTTCACGCTCGGCGTGCTGGCCGGACACAGCGCGCGCCTGCGCGGACTCATCGAACCCGTGCGCTGGCTGCTGATGGCCGTGCCGCCCGTGGTGATGGTGGTGCTGGCCATGCTGTGGTTCGGCATGGGGTCGCCCATGGTCATCTTCATCACCACGCTGATGATGGCGCCCGGCATGTACGTCAACACCGTCAAGGGCATGCTGCACGTGGACCGGCGGCTGATGGAGATGACGCACGTCTACCGCTACGGCCCGTGGCTGAGGCTGCGTCACCTCTACTTGCCCGCGCTCAGCGCGCCGCTCTTGGCCGCGTTGCTCATCGCCCTGTGCGGCGGCGTGCGCCTGGTGGTGATGGCCGAAGTGCTGGGCGCGGAAAACGGCATCGGCTACGCGCTCGCCAACGCCCGCAGCACGTTCGACACCGCCGAACTCTTTGCTTGGGTGCTGCTGATCTTCGGCCTCGTCGCCCTGCTTGAATTTGCGCTGCTGCAACCGTTGCAGCGCCGCCTGGGACGCTGGATGGAGCCGAGCCATGCTTGAAATGCAAAACCTCGTGCTGCGCTTTGGCGCCAAGCCGGTGCTGGCCCGCATCGACCTGCAACTGGCGGCCGGAGAGCGGCTGGGCCTTGCCGGGCCCAGCGGCGCGGGCAAGAGCTCGCTGCTGCGTCTGGCGGCGGGCCTCCTCGCACCCACGACAGGCACGATGCGCAACACGTTCCAGCATCCGGTGCTGATGTTCCAGGAGCCGCGCCTGCTGCCGTGGCGCAATGCGCGCGACAACGTGGCGCTGCCGCTGCGCGCCGCCGGCCTGCGCATCGCCGACGCCCGCGCGAAAGCGGATGAATGGCTGGCGCGGGTCGGGCTGGTGGGCGCGGGCAATGCCTGGCCGGGAGAACTGTCGGGCGGCATGGCGCAGCGGGTCTCGCTGGCCCGCGCGCTGGCGCTCGAACCCGACCTGCTGCTGCTCGACGAACCCTTCAGCGCGCTTGACCCCGCCCTGCGCCGGCAACTCTCCGCGTGCTGCCACGACGAAGTCGCGCGTCTGGGCGCGGCCCTCATCTGCATCAGCCACGACCCGCAAGAACTGTTGGGCCTGGTCGACCGCTGCGTCGTGGTCGGCCAAGGCCGCATCGACCCCGTCGCGCTCAGCGGCGCTATCGGCAGCCCGCAGCGCGCCGCCGACGCCGAACGTCTGCACGCCCTGCTGCTCGACTCAAGGAAGCAACCATGACCTACATCGTCCTGCACATCGTGCATCTGTTCGCCGCGCTGATCTTCATCGGCACCGTGATCTTTGGAGTGCTGTTCCTGGAACCCGTTGCCAGACGCCTGCCTGCCGACGTGCGCCGCGCGTTGTCGCTGCAACTGGCGCCGCGCGTGCGGGGCGTGATGCCCTGGGTCCTGGTTGTGCTCTACGCCTGCGGGCTGGGCATGGCCTGGCACTACCGCGCCGTTCTCGCCAGCCCCGGCAGCTCAGCCTTCGCCGCGCTGCTGCTCTTGAAGATGGCGCTGGCCGGCAGCGTGCTGCTGCACGTCATCACGGCCATGACGCTGGCGCGCCGCCAACGCCTGAATGCCGCAATCCGCTCACGCGTGCACTTGAGCGTGTTCTGTCACATGGCCGGCATCGTGTTGCTGGCCAAGACCATGTTTCACATTTCCTGGTAACGCCCAGGCCCGTCCTTCGTGGAATCCAACTGATGTCTACCCCTGTCCTGCGCCAGCTCGCATCCACCCTCACCCTGGGCGCCCTCGGGCTGTCCGTCGCCGTGGCGCAGGAGGCGCCGTCGCTGGCCCCCGTCGTCGTCTCGGGCGCCACCATTCCCAACGCGCTGGAACCCAGCGTGCAACGCACGCAAGCCGAATTGCAGGCCGTGCCCGGCGGCACCAACCTGATCCAGCCGCAGCAGGCGGTGCGCCTCATCACGCTGCGCGACGCGCTGGAATACCAGCCCGGCGTCATCGTGCAGGAATTCTTTGGCGGCCTGGACCAGCCGCGTTTGAACATCCGCGGCTCCGGCATCCAGAGCAACCCGCTGTCGCGCGGCATCCTGCTGATGCAGGACGGCCTGCCGCTCAACGACGCGGATGGCTCCTTCATCATCAGCCTGCTCGAACCACGCAATGCCGGCATCATCGCCGTGCGGCGCGGCGCCAACGCGCTGGCCCCCGGCGCCAGCACGCTGGGCGGCGAGGTCGACTTCCAGTCGCTCACCGGCACGCAGGGCGACTTCATCCGGCTGGGCGGCGGCAGCTTCGGCACGCGCAACGTCACGCTGGCCAAGGGCTTTCAGGACGAACGCTTCGACGGCCGCTTCGCCTTCGGCTACGACAAGTCGGACGGCTACCGCCACCACTCGTCGTCCGAGCGCACCAGCTTCCAGGGCAACGTCGGCTTCCGCCGCGGCCTGTTTGAAAACCGTACCTATCTTTCCTACACCGACCTGAAGTTCGACATTCCCCAGCCGATTCCGAAGGCGCGCATGTACGAGGATCCGCGCAGCGTGCTGGGCGACGGCAACTCGCCGCAGGACATCGCCAACAACGTCTACAACCGCGACCCGCACCGCAACACCAACCAGTTCCGCCTGGCCAACCGCAGCTTCTGGGGCACCGAGGCCTTCAACCAGACGGCAGGCGTCTACTGGCAGCACACGAACGACGACTTCACCAACCCCCAGGTCGCCAACGTGACCGACAGCGATACCTACGGCCTGGCCTGGCAACTGAACGGCAAGATCGGCACGGTGGACTACCGCGCCGGACTGGATTGGCAGCGCAGCAATATGGACCGCGACCTGTACGCCATCCGCCCGTCCGACGGCCAGCGCCTGCAACGCTTTGGCAACTACGACCTGCGCGCCGAGAACCGCAGCGCGATGGTGGGCTTGGACTGGCACCTGACGCCGCAGTTCAGCGTGGTGGGCGACGTCAAATACACCGTCGCCGTGCGTGACGCGCATGAGCGCAATAACGGCAAGACACTGGATCAGGACTGGCGCTACGCCACGCCGAAGCTGGGCGTGATCTGGCAGCCGGCCGCGACGCAGCGCTGGTATGCCAACGTCAGCCGCAGCAACGAAGTGCCGACCTTCTGGGAAATCGTCAACGGCGAAGTCGCCGCCCCGATGAACCCGGCCACGGCCAGCACCTCCATGAGCAAGCTGGACCTGCAACGCGCGCTCACGTATGAAGTCGGCGGAGACGGCACCTTCACCGTCGCCGGCCGCGACCAGCACTGGAGCGTGTCGCTGTACCGCAGCAAGGTCGACGACGAGCTGATGTCGGTCACCAACGAAAACGGCACGCCCGCCGGCACCTACAACTACAACGGACGCACGCGCCACCAGGGCATCGAGGCCGGGCTGTCCGGCACGCTGCCCTCGCCCGGCGAAGGCATGTTCGACTACCGCATCGCCTACACGCTCAGCGACTTTCGCTTCCGCGACGGGCAGTACCAAGGCAACCGCATCGCCGGTGTGCCGCGCCATTTGCTCAGCGCCGAAGTCATGTACCGCATCGGCGGCTGGCGCTTCGGACCCAACGTGCGCTGGCTGATGAGCGACACGGAGACCAACCACGCCAACGCGCCCGGCACACAGCAGGAAGCCTACGCGCTCCTTGGCTTCAAGATCGCCTACGAGCACGACGCGCACTGGAGCGGCTACGTCACGGCCGACAACCTCACCGACAAGACCTACGCCAGCAGCTACGCCATCCGCAACACCGCCACGCCCGCCATGCCCATCTTCCTGCCGGGCAATGGCCGCGCGTTCAGCGCGGGCGTGGCGTACAAGTTCTGATGGCGAGCCGTTTGCCTTAGAACTCCGTGCTCACGGACAACAGCACCGTCAGCGGCGCGCCGACCGTCAGGCCTTCGCGCGCCGCGGACTGCCAGTAGTTCTTGTTCAGGACGTTCTCGACCATCGCGCGGATGACCACGGGCTTGCCGTTGGCGTTGAACGCGTAGCGCGCGCCCACGTCAAAGCGCGTCCAGCCCGGAATCTCCTGCGTGTTGGCGACGTCGACGATCTGCGAGCTGGTGCGCAGCATCCGCGCGGTCAGCGTGAGGCCCGGCACGAACGGCGTGTCCCATTCGGCTGCCGCGTTGAACTGCAGGCGCGGCACGGCGGGTGCGCGGTTGCCGTCGTTGAGCCCGCCCTCGGTGCGTGTCAGGCGCGCATCGGTGTAGGCCACGCCGCCCAAGAGGCGCACGCCATGCGTCGGCTCGCCCTGCACCAGGAATTCCAGTCCGCGGTTGCGCTGCTTGCCATTGGACACGTAGCGCAGGCTGGCAGGATCCAGATAGCTGCTGGGACGCTCGATCTGGAACGCGCTGAGCGTCGTTTCAAACTGGCCGAAATCGTACTTGGCGCCCACTTCGATCTGCTTGGAGATTTCCGGGGCGAACACTTCGCCCGCGTTGACGGCGCCCTCGGGTGCCGTCCCGCCCTGGCTCAGGCCCTCGATGTAATTGCCGTACAGCGCCAGCCGCTCCGTGGGTTTGACGGTCAATGCAAACGCCGGCGTGACGGCGGACTCGTTGTAGTTCGACGTCTGGCGACCGGTCATCGCGTCGAAGTTGGTCGATTCCACGCGCTGGTGCCGCACGCCCGCGATGAACTGTACGCGGTCATCGGCCATCGAAATCGTGTCGGCCAGTGCAAGGCTGACCAGCCGTGTATCGCTGGCCCGGGGCAGATCCGACGGGCGCGCAATGTTCGGTTTGGGCAGGTCTGCGGGGTTGTAGATGTTGGAAAACACCGTGCTGGACCGGATACGCGCCGCCGAATAGTCGATATCCAGCACGCTGGCGCTCAGCGCCGGCTCGTGCTTGAGCGGGCCGGTCTGCAAGCGGCCGCGCACCCCGATCTCGCCCGTCTTGCTCAGCAGCGATTCATTCAGGCGGGCCGGCACCGCGCCGATATCGCCGGCTTCGTTCAGCATCAGCCAGCTCGTCTGCATGCTTTCAAAGTCGTGCTTGCGCGCGCCCAGCGCGCCGTAGACGGTCCAATCCGGCGACACGTCGTACTCGGCGCGCAGCGCGCCCGACCATTCCTTGGTCTTCCAATAGGTCCACGACGGAAAGAAGTTGCGGCGCGCATCCGGCGCCCGGCCGATGTCCGTGCCCGACGGCGGCGGAAACAGCAGGCCGCTGCGCGCATCGGTGGTGCGGTTCTGGTAGTTGATGTCGCCTTCCACGCGCAGGCGCTCGCCCTGGTAGTCCAGGCCCAGGGCCACGGCGCCCAGGTTCTCCTTCGCACCGTCCATCGGAAGATCGCCGCCGCTGCCCGCCACGTTCAGGCGCACGCCCCACTCCTGGCTGTCGCCATAGCGGCGCGACAGATCGGCGTGCGCGCCGAACTGGCTGTCGCCGATGTACGACACGGTAAAGCGGTTCAGCGGATCGGCGCCTGCGCGCTTGGGCACCAGGTTGATCGAGCCGCCCACGGAACCATAGGGCGCCATGCCGTTCAGCAAGGCATTGGGGCCGCGCAGCACTTCCACCCGCTCCACGCCGATCAGCGAACTCGAATTGCGCGGCGACACGCCGTACAGGCCGTTGAACGACACGTCGTAATTGAACAGCGAGAACCCGCGGATGTTGAACTCGTCCCGCCCCGCGCCGCGCGAATACGTATTGCGCACGGTGGGGTCATTGACCAGCACGTCGCCGATGTTCTGCGCCTGCTGGTCTTCGATCAGCTTGGCGGTGTACTGCGTCGCGCTGAACGGCGTGCTCATGTCGTCGCGGTCGCCCAACAGGCCCAGACGTCCGCCGCGCGCCACCTGGCCGCCGGGGTAAACGGGCGGCAGGCTGCTCCCCAGCCCCGAGGCCGTCACCGTCACGGGTTCCAGCGTGGTGGTCTGGCCGGCGGGGATGACGCTCAGGCGGTACTGGTTTGGCGCCTCGCGCGTGGCGCGCAGTCCTGTGCCGGCCAGGGCCTGCTCCAGCGCCTGATGGGGGGTGTAGCGGCCCCGCACGCCGTTGCTGGGGCGGTCGGCCACCAGCGACGGCTGGGCGGCCAACAGGATGCCGGACGCGTTCGCCAGCCGCGTCAGCACCTGGTTCAACGGCGCGGGGGCAATGTCGAAGGTCATCAGGTCCGCCACCCCCGTGGCCGCGGGCGCGGCCTGCGCGTGGGCGGGCGGCCCCCAGACGGCGGAAACGGCCATCGCCAGCGCCAGTGGCAAGCCCCAGGACTGGATGCGCCCGCGACGGGCGGCCGAGGCGCGTGCGCGGGTCACGGGAAAGGCCGCGGCGGCGGAAGAAGAACGGTGGGACATGACGGGACCTGTGCTCTCGTGCGTAAGGTTCTGGAAGGGAGAGCGGCGCGCCAGCCATGGGGATTGCTGGGCGCGAGCGGCTCTTACTATCCTTATTCGAACGAGCGGGCAAAACCCGGAACCGTTTCGCGGAATTTTTTTCAGGCGCGCGCTTCGAGGCTGATCCACCAGGGCATCGTCCGGCGCACCTGAACCGGCAGCACCGAGGCCAGCATGTCCAGCGCGCGGTCGGTTTCGCGGATGGGATAGCTGCCGAAGACATGCAGGCGCGCGATCTCCGGCGCCACGGCCAGGTGGCCGAAGTGATAGCGGCGCAACTCGGCCACCACGTCCCCCAGCGGCGTGTTGTCGGCCACCAGCACGCCGCGCGTCCAGGCCTCGCGGGCCGGGTCCACCGGCATGAAGCCGTCCAGCGTGTCCGCCGTGAACCGCGCCTGCCGACCCGCCGGCACGATGCCGCTGGCGCGGCTGGCGGCCGTGTCGACGCGTACGGCGCCTTCGTGGACGGCAACCACCACGCCGTCTTCCTCGCCGCGCACGGTAAAGCGTGTGCCCAGCGCCTGCAGCCGGCCCTGTGCGGTATCCACGACAAAGGGACGGATCGGATCCTTGGCGGTCTCGATCAGCAATTCACCCGCGACAAGCTGAAGTCGGCGCAACGTGGCGCCATAGGCGACATCGAACGCGCTCAAGGCTTTCAGCCAGACTTGGGTGCCGTCCGCGAGCGCGACGTGGCGCGTTTCGCCCAGCCCCGCGCGATGGTCCGCGCCCCAGGTCGAGGCAGCGAGGGGCAACGGCGTCTGCCGCCACGCCGTCCACCCCAGGCTGGCGATGCCCAGCGCGCCCGCCATCCCCAGCAGCAACTGACGGCGCGCGCGCGGCCGGGCCGACGCGGCCTGCCCGAACGCCGTGACGGCGGCGTCCCGGTCCGGACTGGATAGCAGCGGGGAAAAACGGCGGCCGATGCGTTCAACGTAGCCCCAGGCCTCGCGGTGTTCCGCCGCGCGGTCGATCCACTGCTGCCAGTGGTGGCGTTCGGCGGCCGACGCGTCGCCCGACCGCAGCAGCGCGTACCACTCGGCGGCCTGCTCCATCGCGCGATGAGAAGGCTCGCGCGTCTGCGCGGCGCTCATGAGGCGGCCGCCTGCGATGCCGCGGCCAACTGCGGCAGGCCGGCCGGCTCGTCCGCATATCCCGCCGCCAGGCGCGCCTCGAGCTGCATGCAGCACAACATGGCCTGGGCGACGTACTTGCGGACCATGCGCGACGACACGCCAAGCACGTCGGCGACTTCCTGGTCCGTCATCTCGCACGCCACCGCCATGACGAAGGCGTGGGCTGTCTTGGGCGGCAATCCGCGCAGCATCGCGTCGATCTCGCCCAGGGCCTGCAGCACCATGGCCTGGTCCTCGGCCGAGGACACCGTGGGCTCCGGCTGCGCCGCCAGGGCGTCCAGCCAGGCCTGCTCCAGGTCCCGGCGCCGCCACAGGTCGATGCACATGCCGTTCGCCATCCTGCGCAGGTAAGTCCTGGCATGCCGGGCGTTGTCGAACTTGCACGGGCGCGTCAAGAGGCGCACGAACGCGTCGTGCGCCAGGTCGGCGGCGTCCGCCGCGTTGCCCAGGCGCCAGTTCACCCAGGCCAGCAGCCAGCCGTGGTGATTGCCGTATAGGCTTTCGAAGTCCTGGGATGCCCCTTCCGATCCGCTCACGATCCCGCCCGCGACACCGCTCGCATCATTATTAATGCGAACGGTTATCAATTAACAAAGCGCGATTATTGCCTGGGCTGACGGGATTTGGCAACGGGG